>JBKPMQ010000300.1:0-12426 GCA_046732235.1 Actinomycetota bacterium | reverse complement strand
GCGGTGAGCTTCTTGTACGCCTGGAGGCTGTCCCGGGTCATCGCCTTCGTGCGCACCCGGTCGATCTGCTTGCGGCGCGCCTTGTCGAGCTGGGCGCCGAGCGTGCCGACGCTGCCGACGCCGACCACCTTGCGGGCGACGTCGACGAGGCGGAACTGCTCGAGGAGGTGCCGCCGGTCGCTCTCGAGCGTCTTGCGGTATGCGCGCAGCACGTTGTGCAGTGCCTCGGCGAGCTCCTCGGCCTCGACGCCGGGGGCGAGATCCTCGATCGGCTCGATCAGGGGCGGGTCGGCAACGATGCGCGGCTCGCCGTCGACCATGTGCGTCAGCTTCGAGAACGCGTGCATGCTGTCGCGGGTGCGGGCCTTGGCGAGGTTCTGCTCGGTACGCCGCACCTGCTTGCGGGTGGCGACGGCGCGCAGCTCGTTCACGCGCGCCTCGACGTCGAGCGACGCGTACCAGACCTCGAGGTTGCGCATGCCTGCGAACTCCCGCATGGCGCCGCGGTACGCCCACACCCCGCGGCGGACGACCTCGCGCCGGTCGGCCGCGCCGAACCCGTTGTCGCGGCCGGCCACCTCCAGGCTGACCGCGAGCCGCTTCACGTCCCACTCCCAGGGCCCCGGGACGGTCTCGTCGAAGTCGTTGATGTCGAAGACCAGCCGCCGCTCCGGCGACCCGAAGACGCCGAAGTTGGACAGGTGTGCGTCGCCGCAGAGCTGCACCCGAAGCGACGTGCGCGGGCCCGCGGCGAGGTCGGACGCCATGATCGCGGCGGCCCCGCGGTAGAACGTGAACGGGGACACCAGCATCCGCCCGTACCGGATCGGAACGAGCTCGGGGACGCGCGACTCGGCCTGCCGCTCGAGCAGCGCGACCGGATCCGGCCGGTTCGCCGGCAGCTCGAGGATGCCGTGACGGAACCGCGGCACCTCCTTCCGGGCCGCGCGGCCCGCGGCAACCCGCTCCGCCGTCGTCAGGTGCTTCGTCTCGCGCCGCGGGCGTCGCCGCGGGGGTGTGGTGACCGCACTCATCCTGCACCTCCAGGTAGGCCGTTTGCCGAGCCCGCCGCACCTGCCCGGACGGCGGCCCGCCGGGCCGCCACGGCGGGAGAGAGCGCCGCGGCGAACATCATGACCGTTGCCGCGGCGATGAGCCAGAAGATGATCGCCATCACGATGCCGAGCCCCCCGTACGTGTCCGAGTAGGACACGAGCCAGCGCCGGAGCACGAAGCTCGCGCCCACGTGCAGGGCCGCCAGGCCGGCGACGGTGAACACTGCTCCGGGGAGGAGATCACGGATCCCGACCCGGCGGTGGAGCAGGAGCCGCGGGGCCCAGACGAAGTACGCCGTGAGCACCGCCAGCCAGCCGGCGTCGATGACCCACCCCACCCACGACGGCGCCTCCCGCACGTACTGGATCTGCAGCACGCCGACGCACGTCAGCCACATGAGCGCCAGCAGCACGGCCAGATATCGGCCCTGGTCGGCGATGCTGCGGGTGAGCGGGAGGCCCCAGATGCGGGCGTGCGCCAGCTGCAGGACGCGGCCGAACCCGAGCCCGAAGATCGCGATGTTCGCGACGGCGACGATCACGGCGACGAGCCGGTCCTCCCCGGCGCCCACGAGGACGCTGTTCAGGAACGCCGCCGGCGGGCCCGTCAGCTCGAGCCGGCCCGTGATCCGGTCGGCGAACGCGTCGGGGTTCCCGGAGACGTACGTCGCCTGGACGACCGCCACCGGCAGCACGGTGAGGAAGAAGTACGCCGCCAGGAGCACGGCGTAGAGCTGGCCGTCGGCCTCGCGGTAGCGGCGCACCCAGTGCGCGCCGACGCCGGCCCGCGTGGAGGGGTCCTGCGCCGCAGCCCAGCGCTGGCCGCGCTCCGCGAGGCCGGCGACCGTTGCAGTCAGCTTGGCGGTCGTCACCATCGGCCCGGATGATGGGCCGACCCGCCTTCGCGCGCATCGTCCCGACCGGGCGAACCAGGGTCAGAACGCTTCCTCGGACCCGCGTGTCAGCGCGTAGAGGACCGCCATGCTCAGCAGGATGCCGGTGAGCGCGGGAATCGGGGCCGCGAAGATCATGAAGAACCACAGGATCGCGGCGACCAGCGCGAGCGACACGCCCAGGTAGTAGCCGGCCGTGCTGCGGCCCAGCACGAGCGCCCCGGCGACCAGCTGGAGCGCGCCCCAGATCAGGAACATCCAGCCCCAGAAGGTGAGGTTGTTGTAGACGATGTCGTTGCGGTAATAGCTCGAGTGCTGGATGGCGGTGAAGCCGTTGATCACGTTGACGGCGCCGAGAACGATGAGCGTCACTGCCGCAAAGATGCCCCACCCGGTGAGCCCGATGCGCTGGCCCTCGGCGCCCGCCTCCGGCTTCATCGAGGTTGATGCTGATGCTGCCATGTCACACCTCCGTCAGGAATGTCCGAATGCATCGTGGCGCGGCCGGCGCACATCCCGATCGTCCGATCGGTATGAAGCCGCCGACGCCACGACCGCGGCCCGACTCAGCACTCGACGTCGGCGAACGCCTGCCGGTACTGGGCGGAGAGCTCCTGGCCGGCCGCGGAGAGCGTGCCGGCGGCGTCCGTGGCCGCCTGCGCCGACGTGATGTCCTGCGTCACCTGGGCGACCTGTGACTTGAACGCCGAGTTCGCGGCCTTGAGCTGATCCTGCAGATCGCCCGAGACCTCCGGGATCGACTCCTGGATCGTGGAGAGGTCCGACTGGATCCGCTCGAGGGCGGTCTTCGCCGTGTCGAGCGACGACAGCGACGCCGGGAGGCCCTGGAGCTTCGTGACCTGGGCGTCGATATCCGTCTTCGCGTTGCACGCGTCCTTCTTCGCGCTGTCAGCCGACGAGCCGCCGCCGCAGCCGGCCGCTGCCGCGAGCGCGGCGGCGACGGCGAACGAGGCGACGGCGAGGCGCAACGGGTTCGAGGAGCGCCGTGACATGCGCCTGATCTCGAGCGGCCGCGTCGTCACGCGCCGTCGAGCACCTTCTGCTTCTCGGCGTTGAACTCCTCGTCCGTCAGGACGCCCTGGTCGCGCAGCGTCGCCAGCTGCTTCAGGCGCTCGATCGAGGCCTCCGAGATGCCCGAGGACTGAGGCTGCTCCACCGGAGCCGGGGCGACCGTCTGATCCAAACCGTCGGCCTGCGACCCGGCCTCCCCCATCTTCTTTCCCGCGAGATACCCGGCTCCTCCGACCACAGCGGCGCGCAGGAGCGGTCGTCGTCGTCTCAGCATTCGGCTCACTCTCCTTTCACCCGCCATGCTCGCGCAGGCCGGGCACGGCGCCATCGTCCCGATCGGATGAGCCGGGCGCTGCGGGTGAATCGTCCGGTTGGGGTTACGTGCCGCCCCGGCGAGCGGGCGATGCTGGAGCCGCAAACTCCAACCAGGGAGGTGGTTCCATGGCAACGCTCGTTGCGATTGCCTACCCCGACCAGGGGACGGCGGAGGAAGCGCGCGGCGTCGTCCAGTCGCTCCAGGCCGACCTCGTGATCCAGGCCGACCAGGTGGCGGCGATCTCGCGCGATCCGGAGGGGAAGTACCACGTCACGACCACCCACGGCGGGGCCTCCGCGGGCGCCGGCGCGTGGTGGGGCGGGTTCTGGGGCATGCTCTTCGGGCTGCTCTTCTTCATCCCGTTCGCGGGTCTCGCGATCGGCGCCGGCTTCGGCGCCCTGTTCGGGCACCTGGAGAAGAACGCGATCGACAAGCACTTCCAGGAAGAGGTCCGCGACCAGGTGAAGCCCGGGACGTCGGCGCTCTTCCTGGTCATCGAGAAGGTGACGCCCGACAAGGCCATCGCCGCGCTGAGCCAGTACGGCGGCACGGTCATGCGAACGTCGCTGTCCGAGGAGGACACGGCGAAGCTGCAGGAGGCGCTCTCCACGCAGCAGCCCGTGAGCGCGGGCGCGTAGCTGCCGACGTCGCCGGCCCGGCGGGAGCCCCCCGCCGGGCCGTCGGCGATCGCGACTCGAGAACCGGGGTCAGGCGGGCGCCGGCGGTACCACGAGGCTCGCCTGGGCCGAGATCGCCGGCTCGCCCGGCGCCGGGCGGACCCGTGACCAGGTGCCGTCCGCGCCCAGCTTCCAGGCGTGGCGGGTGTCGGCGAGGAGCGCATCGAGGATGCCCTCGACGCGGGCCTGCAGGGCGGCGTCCTCGACGGGCGCGAGCACCTCGACCCGCCGGTCGAGGTTGCGCGTCAGGAGGTCGGCGCTCCCGATGAGCACGATCTTCCGCTCCCCCGCCTCGAACGTCATGATCCGGCTGTGCTCGAGGTACCGCCCGAGCACGCTGCGGACGGTGATCCCGTCGCTCAGCCCGGGCACGCCGGGCACCAGCGCGCAGATCCCGCGCGTGACGACGTCGACGCGGACGCCCGCGGCGGACGCGGCGTAGAGGCCGTTGACGATGCCGGGATCGGCGAGCGCGTTGACCTTGATGCGGATGCGGGGGCCGAGGCCCGCGCGGGCGGCGTCGATCGCATACCCGATCTCGGCCATGAGCCGCGGCCGCAGGAACCACGGGCCGACGATCAGCTTCCGGAAGGCCGGCGGCTCGTGACCTCCGGTGAGGATGTCGAAGACCCGCGCGACGTCGGCGGCCATCTCGGGGTCGGCGGTGAACAGGCTCAGGTCCTCGTAGGTCGACGCGTTCGACGCGTGGTAGTTGCCGGTGCCGATGTGGACGTACCGGCGCACGCCCGCCGGCTCGCGGCGCTCGATCATCGCGAGCTTGGCATGCACCTTGAGCCCGGACGGGCCGTGCGAGACCGCCACGCCCGCGCGCCGAAGCGCGCCTGACCACTGGATGTTGCGCGACTCGTCGTAGCGGGCGCGCAGCTCGATCACACAGCGCGCAGGCCGGCCGCCCGCAGCCGTCTCCATCAGGGTCGCGAGCGTCGTCGACGGGCGCTCGGTGCGGTAGAGCGTCGCGCTCAGCCGGGTGACGTCATGGTCGGCCGACGCCGCCATGAAGGCCCCGACGCTCGCCTCGTACGACTCGTAGGGATGATGCACGAGGACATCGCCGCGGCCGATCCGCCGGAGCGTCTTTCCGGGCCGGCCCGGGCCGCCCGGCGGCGTCTCGGCCGCCTCCGGGCCGCGTTCCGCCCGACCCTCATCGGCCCCCGCCAGGTCGCGGAGCGCCGCCAGCCCCAGCGGCGCCGCCGACTCGTACACCTGATCGCGGCCGACATGGAGCTCCCGCATCAGGTAGCCGGCGAGCGCCGCCGGCGCCCCCGATCCGATCTCGAGCCGCACCACCGGGTTCGCCCACCGGCGCATGGCCTCGAGCTCGAGCGCCGCGCGCGTCCGGCCCGCGTCGAGCTCCGCGGGGACGATCGCGTCGCGGGTGACCCGGAAGACCGCCGTCCGCGCCGCCGCCGCGCCGAGGACATCCGCGAGGCAGCGCACGGCCAGGTCCTCCACGGCGACCAGCCGCCGCCGCGCGCCGCCGAGGCCGACGAACCGCGGCAGCGCGTCCGGAATCGGGACGTAGATCAGGCGGGCGCCGTCGCCCTTCCCGACCTCTGCCAGGATGCCCAGCGCAAGCGCCGGCGCTGCCGGCATCGGCACGCCGGGGTGCAGCTCGATCGGATCGAGCTCCGGCAGCACCTCACGCCGGAACCGGCCGCGCGCGGCCCGTCGTTCCGCCGCGGTGCAGCGCTCGACGCGGACGATGTCGACGAGGCGGTCGCGCAGCCTCGGGCACAGCGTCTCGAGCCACAGCCTGTCCTGGGCGGCCTGCAGCCGCACGACCCGGTCGCGGATCGCCGCCAACACGGCGGCGCTCGTCGAGCCGTCGGGCGAGCGCGCCGGGGATCCGGACCGGCGCTGGAGGACGAGGCGGGCCACCCGGACCGCGAAGAACTCGTCGAGATTCGACGAGACGATCCCGCACAGCCGCACCCGGTCGAGGAGCGGGAGCCGCGCGTCGGCCGCGAGATCGAGGACGCGGGCGTCGAAGTCCACCCACGACGTCTCCCTGTTCTCCAGCCGCCGCCCGGCGCGCCGCTCCGCGGCGGAAGCCGCCTGTACCGCTCCCCCCATGCGCATCACCCCCCGGATGCAGGGCTGCGGCCCCCCCGGCGGCGGAGGCGGTCGTTGCAGGGATTTCGATGGCCGTCTGTCATCCACCGGTGGGGGTGCGCGGGCTCCGGCTCGAACGTATCCCGCGGCCAGGCACGGGCGCATCATGCGGGGAGGATGAACGGCCGCCGGGCCGGATCATTCCCCCGGGACGAGGCTTCCGGGAGCCGTTCTTGTGGGTGATCGGCGTCATGTTCCTGAGAGCGGCCTCACCGCCGCCGAGCCGCTGACGGACACGTCCGCCCTTCAGCGCCGTCGCCGCCGGGCCCGGGCGAGCCGGGGAGCACCGCGGCCGAGCCCGAACGCGAGGCTCGTGCTCCGCCGAGCCGTGCGGACGACCGCGGTCCCCAGCCGCGCCTGCCTCGCCGTCGCGGCGATATCGAGCGCGACGGCCTGCCGCAGCAGAGCGGCGGCGCGCGCGACCTCGCCGAGGGCGGGGACGCGCCCGAGCCCGCCCGAGAGCCGCCCGGCCCCGCCGAGCATGGTGGCGAGCATCGCCCGCAGCGCCTCGATCGAGTCTGCGCTCCCGCTCCCGCCCCGGCGCACGTGCGGCTCGCTCATCGCGGGCCCAGCACGATCAGCCGGCACTCGGACGGCCGCACCTCGACGACGTCGTCGAGCGCCACCATCACCCGCCGCGACCGGAAGCCGCCCGTGCGCACCGCCACCACCTCGGCTCCGTCCATCGCATCCTCGGCTGCAACGCACTCGACGACTCCGAGCCGGCGCCGGCCCGAATCCACGCGGAAGCCCTCGCAATGGCGCAGCCAGTACTCGGTGTCCTCGGGCAGCGGCGAGAACGGCGCCTGCCCGGCGGCGCCCGGCTCCCGCCACGTCAGCGACATGAGCATCGATTTCGGTATCACGCGCTCCCCCTTCGGGTTCCACCCACTGGGATGAACGGTCGTCGCACCGCGACCGGAGCGCATCACCCGCCCGGGATGAAGCCGTCCGCTTTCGGTCACCCGTCCAGCCGGGCACGCCGTGGCGTGCCGATCCGGGACACGACGAGGCTTACGGCCGTCACCAGGTACAGGCTTCCGGCGATGGTCTCGAGGACGGCGAGCAGCCGGCCGACCGCGGTCGCCGGAGTGAGATCGCCGTAGCCCAGCGTGGCCAGGGTCACATAGCTGAAGTACACGTACTCCGAGAGGGTGGCCTGCCTGATCTGGGCGAAGTACGGATCACCGGTGAGGCGCGCGTCCAGGTTCATCGCGAGCGCGAATGCGAGCCCGACGACGAGATAGACCGCGATCGCGCCGAAGACGGCCTGGATGCTCACGGTGCGCGCGTCGCGCAGCGCCGAGACGATCGCCAGCGGGACCGCGACGACGAGCACCGTGGTCATGCCGAGCGCCGTGGTCGTGCCGTTGTCGCCGGCGGCCCAGATCGCTGCGACCGAGCCGGCCGCGGCCAGGACCACGAACCACGAGATGCGGATCACCCACTTCCGCCGCACCCGCGCCGCGGTCACGGCGACGACGAGCGCGCCGCCGATGAAGGTCGCGAGAAGCGAGCTCGCGCCGCGCGAGCTCGGGAGCAGGATCATGAGGGCGATGACGCCGAACAGCAGCCCGCACACGAGCGCGAGCCGGGGCGCGGATGCGGCCTCGCCGCCATGGGCCCGGGCGTCGCGGCCCCCGGCACCCTCCCCGGAGGCCGCGACGGCGCCGGGTCCGTTAGGCGTGGTCCGGGTCGTGCCGCCCGCCGTAGACGGCAAGCCCGTAGATCACGAGGATGTCCAGGGCGAAGATGGTGAGGGACCAGAACGGATACGCCTGGACCCACGTCAGCTGGACGATCGCGTTCACGGCCGCGACCGCGATGGCGAACCACCGGGCCAGCTGGTTGCGGTTCATCAGCGCGAGCGCCGCGAGCCCCTGGGCAATTCCGAAGGCGAGCACGATCCAGCCCCACGTGCGCAGGTCGCTGAACACGTACTGCGCGTCGCCGACGAAGAACTCGGACTTCGAGAGCGCGACGATGCCGTCGATGATGTTGAGCGCGGCCGCGCAGCCGAGCATGATCGCCGCGAACAGGCGCCAACCCGCGCCGGCGGCCTCGCTTGGGCCGATGCTCGAGATCGACCTGCGCTCACCCGCCCTCGGGTCGGTTCCATATTCCACAGACATTCCGCATTCACCTCCGTCGACTCATGACCAACGCCGGCGTGCCCTGCGTTCCGTGAGCCAGCTCGCGCCCGCGGCCAGGGCGACGAACACGATCACCGCTCCGACCAGCCCCCACGCGGCCCACACGAACCCGAAGAGGACGAACACGAGCACGGCCCCGAGGCCGCAGGCGACGGCGACGGCGAGCAGCGCCACCCAGAACTTCGCGCCGAGACCTCCGGCGTCGACACGATCAGGATTCGTCGAGCTCATGGCCCCATGCTCGTCCGCCCCGCGACCGGCGGTATCGCCCAAACGGGATGACGGCGCGAATCCTGCGCCGCCGAAGCCACGTCGAGCCCGACCGCGAGCGCGCAGGGCCGTGACGGGTACGCGCGCCGCGGCAGGCGCACGCCCATCCCGGTCAGCATGCGCCCCACGGCGACGCCCGGCCACAGCTCCAGGTGCACCCGCTCGGACGTGCAGCGCCGGATCGCCGTCGCGACCAGCCGGGCCCCGGTCGCATCGACAGAGGTCACGTCCTCGAGGTCGAGGTAGACCAGCACGCTGGGCCGCGCCAGGGCCGCGTCGATCGCGCGCCGCAGCCGCGGGGCGCCGCGGGCGTCGAGCGCTCCGCGGCAGATCAGGCTCGACGCCCGGCCGGTGTGCCCGGCGGCGAGATGGAGCGTGCGAGCGTCCGGCATCGCCGGGGTGCTCACGCAGGGACCACCGTCAGCGTGAGCTCCTCCCGGCCGACGATTCTCACCGTCTCACCCACCTCCGCCCCGGCCGTGCACTCCGCCTCCCACAGCTCTCCGTGGACGCGCACCTGCCCCCGCGGCCGGCACTCGACGACGACGTCGGCCCGCTGGCCGAGCAGCGTCTCGACCCCGGTCCTGGGGCGCCACCGGCGCGCCAGCCGCCGCCCCCACACGATCTCGCCGACCTCGCCGGCGGCGCCGAGGGCCAGGACGACGAGGTTCCAGGGATGGGGCACCACCAGGGCGAGGAGGATGGCGACCGTCAGGATCATGGTTCGGGGCGCGCGGTCACCGCCGCTTGCGGCCGTCGTCGAGCTCCTCGAGGGCCGCCGCGACGTCGTATCCGAGCGCGAGGGCGAGCTTCGGCGCGGCCGAGACGACCCGCGCGACGCCGACGGCGGGCATCGCAGCGATCAGCGTCCCGACGATCTCGTCCCGGCTGGCGTTGCACTCGAGCGCCACGTCGATCATGCGCATGTAGGACGGCGGCGCGGGGTCGATCGCCACCAGCGCGCCGAGCTGGACCAGAGCGTGTGTCTTCCGGTCGAAGCCCGAGGCCCGCACGTTCGACTGGTCGTCGGTCAGCAGCGCCTCCACGTAGGCGTCGTCGCGGATCGAGAGCCTCCGAAGGGTGTCCGTGTAGTCGTCCACCGTGCACCCTCGATTGCAAGGCCGATGAGCTCTCCGCGCATCGCCCGTTGCGGGTGAAGCGGCCGAGCCGTCGCGGTCAGGCCGTGGCGCTGAGCCCACCGGCGGCCGCCGATGCGGCCGGATCGACCAGGCCGATCTCGGCCGCGCGCTCGATCGCGGCGCTCCGGTTGGACACACCGAGCTTGCGGTAGACCGAGATCGCCTGCGTCTTGATCGTGTTGCGGGAGACGAACAGGCGCTCTCCGATCTCGCGGAACGAGAGATGGGTCGCAAGCAGCGGGAGCAGCCGCAGCTCGGCCGCGGTCAGACCCGATCCGGTGAAGTCGCCCACCTCCCGGGTGGATGCGATCTCGTCCCGGAGGGCGTCCGCCTGCCGGCCGAGCAACCCGAGATGGGGATGTCGGCCCAGGATCTCCATCGCCTCGTCGAGGTGGGCTCCGGCCCCCTCGGCGTCGCGCAGGGTCAGGTGCGCCCTGGCGAGCTCCATCCGCGTCTGCACGATGAACCAGGGCAATGCGTCGCCGAGGTCGCCCATCAGCCGTTCGGCCGCGCTCAGATCGGCGCGGGCCTGATCCCAGCGGCACCGGCGCAGCCCGGCGCGGGCCGCCGCCGCCAGCTCCGCGGCGCTCGTGGCATACGCATCGAGGCGTTCCGCGTAGACGAGCTCGCGGCCCTCCTCCGCGAGCGCCTCCGCCGTGCCGTGGTCGCCGCAGGACGCCGCGAGCATGGCCCGCTGCCCGATGGCGATGACCTGGACGTCGGCCGCGGCCGCCCACCCGGCGGCACGGACTGCGTCGGCCAGCGCGACGTCCGCCTCTTCGAGCTCGCCGAGGAGCGTCAGCGCCGCCCCGCGCAGGAGCAGCGCGATCGGATACCAGCGGCTGTCGGTCGGCAGATCGGCGAGCGCCGACTCCGCGTCGGCCAGCATGCGCTCCGCCCCGTGACTGCACATGGCGGCCCGCACGACGGCCGTCCACGGCCGCGCGGAGAGGCAGCCGTCGGGCATCTCCGCATCCGGCGCCCCGCCCTCCGCCGCCCGCAGCCACTGGTGAGCCTCCTCCGAGTTGCCTCGCGTCGCGTGCACCCACGCACCGAGGGAGGCAACGCCCGGATACCGCTCGAGGTCGGCCCGTCCGGGGAAGCCGTCCAGCCACTCTTCGACCGCCCCGGCCCGGCCGCTGCTCACGACCGGCAGGGCGACCGACGTCAGGATCCGGGCGACCCGGTCGACGTCGCCGGCGGCGGCCGCCGGGTCGAGCGCGGCCTCCATCTCGCCGTGCGCCTCGAACCAGTCGGCAGCGCGCTCGTTCAGCGCGGGTATCCGCTCCCCCTCGGTGTCCTCGAGCTCCCGCCGCAGAATGTCCCGGAAGAGGTGGTGGTATCGGTACCACTTCCCCGAAGCGTCGAGGGGGACGACGAAGAGGTTCGACCGGTCGATGGCCCGCAGCCGCTTCCCCGACCCCGACGTCTCGAGCACCGCGTCGCACAGCGGGCCGGACATGCGGCTCAACACCGACGAGCGGCGCAGGAACGTCAGGGTCTCCGGCTCGAGGCCCGCGAGGTGCTCCGTCCGGACGTAATCCGCCAGATAGCGGTCGTCGCCGGCGAGCTCGAGCGGCTCCTCGAGACGCTGGCTGCCGCGCTGCATGCAGCGGGCCGCAAGAACGAGGCCGGCGGGCCATCCCTCTGTCTGCTCGACGAGATACCGCACCTCGTCGTCGCTGGGATCGACTCCCGCACCGCGGAGCAGGAGCGTCGCCTCCCGCCGGCCGAGGGCGAGCGCATCGGCTTCGAGCTCGAGCACGCGGCCGCTCGCGCGCATCCGCCCGATCGGGAGCGCCGGCGCCGTGCGCCCGCAGAGCGCCAGGATCGACCCGTCGGGGATGTGGGACGCGAGCGTGTCGATCACCTCGAGCGCCTCGCGGTCATGAAGGCCGTCGGCGCAGTCGAGGATCAGGAGGAACGGGGCCGGGTCGGCCTCGATCGCCGAGACGAGCCGCGGAAGTACCCGCGCCCACACCGAGGCGCCCGGCGTCCCGAGCGCCTCGAGCAGGGGCGGCGGCACGGGCCGGACGCCGCCCAGCGCCACGGCCACGTGCCGCACCAGGACGAGCGGGTCGTTGTCCCTGTCGTCGATCGTGACCCAGGCCGCGCTGCGCTCGTCCCGGGCTGCCCACTGGGCGAGGAGCGTGGTCTTGCCGTAGCCCGCAGGGGCCGCGATCAGCACGATCGGGATCGTCCTCGTGGTGCGCAGCCGGTTCACCAGCGCGACGCGGGAGACGGCGCCCTCGGGCACCGGCGGCACCCGCACCTTCGAGTCGATCACGTCGAACGGCGGCGGCGAGCTGGTCTGCTCGAGCTTGCCGACCGCCGTCAGCTCGACCGCAGCGGCCCCGCGGGCCACGGATCGCCGCCGGGACGGCGGCTTCGCGCCGACATCCGCGCCGGGTGGTTTCACCGCGGAAATACGCCCTCCCCAAGTTTCTCGTACGCACAAGCCCGTCCCGGGCTGCGCCGGACAGCCTGCGATGATAGGCGCGTTCCGCCGTCCGGTATAGGCCGGGTAACACCACATCGGCGTTCGGACAGCACCACAGTCCGGCAGAAAACGTCAGGTCGTGTACCCGGCGGATTGACGTCACCCTCCCCGGGCGACTCACGCCGGGTACGGCCCGATATCGTTAGGTGGAAACCGGAGCCAGCGCACGATAGGTTTCACAATGATCGGCGGTCGCGTTGACGACCGTCGCTCGAGTCAGGGGGGCCGAGAGACGACGGCTGTCGGGGTGTTCGGGGA
>JBKPMQ010000299.1:0-6373 GCA_046732235.1 Actinomycetota bacterium | reverse complement strand
GCAGCCTCGACGCCGGCGGTGCTCACCTCGTGCTGGGCGAGCATCTGAGCCACCCCCCGTCCGGCGCACGCGGCGCTCATACGTGCCTGGCTCGGTGCCCCCCGTGGCAGCAGCAGCGACGGGACGCCCGCCGTGAGAGCGGCGAGGACGGTTCCCGCTCCGCCGTGAGATACCACCAGGCGGCACGCCGACAGCACGGCCGGGAGCGACACCCAGGACCTGACGTCGACGCGGCCCCGGTCGATCGCGCGGAGGGTGGCTGCGATGCGCGGCTCCGGGGTCGTGACGACAACGCGGCACCCGGTCGCGAGCGCGCTTCGCACGATCATCGTCAGGAGACCCGGGTCATCCCGGTAGATGGGAACGGTCCCGAACCCGACGTAGACGAGCTCCCCCTCGCCGGGAACGATCGGTTCGTCGTCGGTACGAAGCGTGACGACCTCCGGTCGAATCGAGCACGTCGTCGCCGCCGAGGCGTGAGCCGAGCGGAGCGAGGGAGGGCAGGGGTCGATCACGCCGGCGCCCAGAACCTCGTCACCGCCGGGCGCGAGGGCGCCGACCGGGTGCCGGTGCGGTCTCAGCATCTCGGCGATCCGGGTGCGATCCGCGGCCGTCGGAAACGGGCTTCCCCAGCCATGGGTGACCCATGCGACCCCCGCGCCCGCGGCAGCGATCGGTGCCCCGTACTCACCTTCCTCTCGCACGACGAGGTGGGGACGCCACGCGTCGATCACCGCCCGGACGTCGCGCGCCATCGCCGGCGCAGCGATGTCGGTGAACATCCGGATCGCCCATTTGACTGGTGGCTCGCGACGGGCCTCGGGCCAGCGGCGGCGCGCCTCGGCAACCAGGGCCGAATCTTCAGGCCCGGCGGACAGGGCGGGAAAACCGAGCGAGCGCAGAGTGGGGTGAAGCCCGTCGGCGACCGCGAATCGCACCTCGTGTCCGGCTCGTCGGAGAGCACGGGCGGTCGGGACGAGGGGCAGCACGTGGCCGTACGCGCCATGCGCCGTGAAGAGAACCCGCATCCTCAAACGGCGCGGGAGAAGCCGTCGATGAGCGACGCGAGCTCCACCGGGTGGGTGAACTGCGGCCCGTGTGCGCCCGGGGTCCCGATCACCTCGCAGCGGAGCTCGCGTGCGAGGCGATGGGCCACCTCCTCGAAGAAGGGCAGCTCCTGCTCGTCACCCACAGCGACCCACGCCGGCGCTGCGACTTCCGCGAGCGCGTCGGAGTCCGGACGGTAGGCCTGGAATGCCGGCAGCTCGACCGCGAACACCATGTCCGCGTTGCCGAGCATCCGGTCGCGGAACTCCGGCGCCCAGCCGGCGACGACGTCATCCCCGAACGCGAAGCGCAGGAACGCCGCGAGCGCCGCGGGAGGCCCCCCTGCCGCCATGCCGTCGCCGATCAGCGAGCTGATCGCGGACGCGACCGGCTGGGGATCGGAGACGAGCGAGAGCAGCGGCGGCTCGTGGAGCAGCATGCCGCCGATGCGGCCGGGATGGCGCACGGCGAGCTCGAGCGCGATGGCGGCGCCGTTGCTCGTCCCGAAGACGATCGCGTCGTCCACGCCGACGGGTGACAGCACGCGGGCCGCGTCGTCGGCCTGTTCCGGCACGGTCGTCGACCCCCAGCTCGCCGCCCGTTCGCTGCGGGACGTGCCGCGGCGGTCGTACGTGACGACGAGGTGGTCGGCCGCGAGCGCCGCAGCCACCCGATCGAACTGCCCGCAGTCACCCGGGGTGCCGGCGATGAGCAGCACCGGCCGGCCGTTCCCCCTCGCCTCCCAGTACAGCCCGTCGGTTGTCGTGGCGTCGACGTTGGTGATCATGGTGCCTCCTTCGTGTCGCTTGCGCTCCGATCACTCAACCACGGCGCGGTCGGGATGGCCACGACGAGCTCCTTCTCGAATGAGAAGCAGGGCTTATCATTCTCGGTCGGATGGATGTCCGGCAGTTGCGCTGCTTCGTGGCCGTTGCCGAGGAACTGCACTTCGGCCGTGCGGCCGCTCGTCTGCACATTGCGGGCCCGGCCGTGAGCCAGACCATCCGATCGCTCGAGGCCGAGCTCGGGCTCCGGCTGTTCGATCGAACCAACCGCCGTGTCGAGCTGACGGATGCTGGACGCCTGCTGGCCGGGGAGGGACAGGCGGTGCTCGAGCGCCTCGATGCCGCGCGAGCGGCGATGGAGCAGTTCAAGAGCCGTCAGGCGAGCGAAGTACGCATCGGTGCCGCCGCGGCGCTCCCGCCGCGACTCGTGCCGACGCTGCTCGCCAGGTGCGCCCGCGAGGCGGTCGGCGTCCATGTGATCGTGACGGCGCTGCGCGCGGGACGTGACCGCGCGCTCCCGCAGGAGATCGATATCGCGCTCGTCCGCGGGCACGTGTCCGAACCGGGAGTCCAATCCACGGTCGTCATCCGAGAGCCGGTGGGGGTCGCGCTCCCGGGCGGCCATCGCCTGGCCCGCAAGCGCGCGATTCGCGCGGCCGACCTCAACGGCGTGCCGCTGATCGCGTTCGCTCGGCGGAGCGATCCCCAGGAGTACGACCGGCTCTTCGCCGCCCTTGCAGAGGCGGGGCTCACGGAGGTGCGTCCGGCCCACGAGTCACACCAGGGCGCGGTCGATGCGTCGTTGCGGCTCGTCGCCGCCGGCGCAGGCGTCTCGTTGAAGCTGCGGAGCGAGGTCGAGGCATTCGGAAGCAGCGAGGTGGTCTGGCGTCCGCTCGCAGACGCCGAAATCGAGGTCGTGATTGCGGCGGCATGGCGGGCCGAGCGGCTGACGCCGGCCGCCGAGGTCGTCGTCACGCTCCTCACCGAGCAGACCCGGATCAGTCCCGACGCTGCAACCTGACAGCCAGGAGCCAGGCTCGCGCAGCGGCTACCTCATTCCGGGGAGCCGACATGCCGGATATGGGTAGGCCGGTGCGAGGAGGGCGGAGTACGGTGTCGGGTCGGGCCGGACGAGCTCAGGCGAGCGGCGCGGCGGCGTGGTGAGCTGGGCGAGAACGGTTGGTGCTTGGGCAAGGAGGTCGTAGTGAGGTCGACGACTTCGATGGTTCGCGGTGCGCTCCGCGTCGAGTGGGATGCCGGCGCGCTGGACGGGCTGGAACGCCGGCTGATGGCGCGGACGGCGCTGGTCGGCCTCGCCTACTTCGCCGCGGCGCGGTTCGGGCTGTCGTTGGCGTTCACGACCAAGCAGGTGACCACCGTATGGCCGCCGACCGGGATCGCGCTGGTGGCCATGTTCGTGTGGGGCATCCGGATCTGGCCCGGCGTGTTTCTCGCCGCCGCGATCGCCAACGCGATGACGTACGAGGCGATTCCGACCGCGGTCGGAATCGCGCTCGGAAACACCTCCGCCGCGGTTCTCGGCGCTCTGCTCCTGAGGCGGTTCGGGTTCGAGCCCGGGTTTCGGCGCGTCCGGGACGTCTGCGCGTTCGTCGCCGTCGCCGCGGTGACGCCGCTCGTAAGTGCGACGAACGGCGTGGCGCACCTGGCACTCAACGGAGCGGTGGACTGGTCGGCATACCGGTCGGTCTGGTCGGTCTGGTGGGTCGGTGACGCGATGGGAATCCTGTTGTTTGCACCCGTGCTTCTGACCTGGCCGACGCGCATGCCTGCGAAGCCCCCGGGCCGGCGTCTTCTGGAGGCGGGCGTGCTCGCGGCGGGGCTCGTCCTGGTCGCCGACACGACGCTGACCGATGCCGTGTTCGACGCCGGATCGCCGCATCAGTTCTACGCGGTGTTCCCGTTCCTGATCTGGGCGGCACTTCGGTTCGGCGCCGCGGCGTCGGCCTGGGCGGTCGTCCTGGTGGGTGCGGTGGTCGTGTGGGGGACCGTGCACGATCGGGGCCCGTTCGGGTCCGGATCGACCGACCATCGCCTTGCGATGCTCGAGCTCTTCCTGGCCGTGGCGGCGCTGATGGCGATGACCCTGGCCGCCATGATGGCCGAGCGTGACGCCGCTCAGGCGGAGCTCCGGCGTGCGAACAGCGAGCTGGAGCAACGGGTCACCGAGCGGACGCAGGACCTGGAACGTGCCCACGCCGGGCTTGCCCAGGTGATCGCCGAGAACTTCCCGAACGGGGCCATCGTCATGTTCGACCGCGACCTCCGGCTTCTGCTCGTTCGCGGCGAGGGCTTGAACCTGATCGGGATCGACCCCGTCGCCGTGGAAGGCGTCATCCTGGCCGACGCGTTCGATGCCGACACCGTCGCGACGCTCCAGCCGCTGATCCGGCAGGCGCTCGCCGGGATTCCCGTGAGCGCTCGGCTGGCGCTTCGGAGCCGCCAGATCAACGTGAACCTGGTTCCGCTTCGAGGCGTGACCGGGAGCGTCGTTGCCGCAACCCTGATCAGCGAGGACATCACCGCCCAGCACGAGACCGAGCAAGCGCTGCGCATCAGCGAAGACCGTCGCAACCACGCGCTCGCGCGCCTGCTGGAGGCCCAGGAACACGAGCGCGTCCGCATCGCCGCCGACCTGCACGACGACACGATCCAGGCGATGACCGCGGCGCTTCTGCGCCTCGACAGCGCCCAGCGCGTCCTCGCACCCGACGACGGGGCGCACGACCGGGTCGCGCGTGCCCGCTCGACGCTGGCCGAGGCGATCGAACGCACGCGCAAGCTGACGTTCGATCTGCGGCCGCAGCTGCTCGAGGCCGAGGGGCTGACCGCCGCCGTCGCCGATCTTGCGCATCACGCCGCCGATCAGGCCGGCTTTCGGGTCGAGCTCGACCTGGACGTCGGTCGCTACTCGGACGTGATCGAGTCGCTCGTCTTTCGGACGGTCCACGAAGCGCTGATCAACATCGAGCGTCACGCCAACGCCCGCACCGTGCGCATCGAGGTCCGAGATGCCGACGGCGTGATCACCGGCACGGTCGTCGACGACGGGGGCGGATTCGACGTCGCCTCCGCGCGCGCCCGCGCCCGCGCGACCCACCACTTCGGACTCGAGACCAGCGCCGAGCGCATCCGTCTCGCCGGAGGCAATCTCACCCTCACCTCGACCCCGGGCGAAGGCGCCCGCGTCGCGTTCGCCGTGCCCGCCCAGCGCACACGGGACGTCGCCGCCGCACACGCCTGACCGAGGAGGAAAGGCGAGCGCCTGTGTAGGCTCCCGTCGTCATGGATACCTCCAACGCCCCTCGGAGCGCCGGGGGTACGGACATGGCGACGTTCCTCGCTGCCGAGACGCACCCCCCGGAGGTGAGCCTGGACCAGGCGGCGAGCGTCGCCGAGCGCGTGTTCGGCATCACGGGGTCGATCACGGAGCTGGGCAGCCAGCAGGACCGGAACTTCCGCATCGACACGGCCGGCGGCCGCTACGTCCTCAAGGTCGCGAACCCCGCCGTCCCGGAGGTCCAGCTCGCGTGCCAGAACGCGGCCATGGAGCATCTCGCCCGCGGCGGCGTGGTCGTCCCGCGTCCGTGCTCGGCGCGCAGCGGAGCGACGCTCGAGCATGCCCGCATCGGCGCGGCCGATCTCGCCGTCCGGCTCCTCACCTTCCTCGACGGCACGCCGCTCGCGAGCTTCGGCTATCTCGCCCCGGCCGTGCGCGGCCGCCTCGGGCGCATGGCCGCGACGGCGTGCCGGGCGTTGGCCGATTTCGACGCGCCGGGGCTCCATCGGCGGCTCGAATGGGACCTTCGCCAGGCGGAGTCGGTGGTGGCGTCGTTCGCGCCCCACATCGTGGACCCGGCCCGGCGGGAGCGGGTCATCGCCCTCACGGCCGCCGCCTGCGAACGCCTCGGGCGGGTGGAGAACGACCTCCGCATTGCGCCCATCCACGGCGACGTCACCGGCGACAACGTCGTCGGCGAGATGCGGCCCGACGGCCGGGCGTGGCCGTCCGGCCTGATCGACTTCGGCGACATCACCCGCAGCTGGGTCGTCTCCGAGCTCGCCGTCGCCTGCGCCGCGATGCTCCATCAGATCGGCGGCGATCCGCTCGGCTGGCTTCCCGCCGTGACCGCGTTCGATGCGGTCGTGCCGCTCGACGAGGCCGACGTCGCCGCGCTCTGGCCGCTCGTCGTCCTGCGCGGCGCCACGCTCGTCGCGGCCGACGAGAAGCAGCTCGCGCTCGATCCGCAGAACGACTACGTCGCCGGCAACCTCGAGAACGACCTGTTCATCTTCGAATCGGCGGCGTCGCTGCCGTGGGCGCTCGCGGAGGCGGCGATCCGCGAGGCCGTGTCGCTGCGGAGCGCCGACCGGGCGTTGCCGCGGTTCGCGCCGGTCGTCGAGGGGCTCGAGGCCGATCGGGTCCACGTCGTCGACCTCTCGACCACGAGCGAGGCCCTGGATGAGGGTCGCTGGCTCGACCCGGGGACCGAGGATGCGCTGTTCGAGGAAGCCGGAACGGC
>JBKPMQ010000298.1:0-18409 GCA_046732235.1 Actinomycetota bacterium | reverse complement strand
CGCGTGCCCCGTGTGCGGCATCTGCGCCGGCCCGGCGGTCGACCACCCGACGGTGCGGCCGTGCCCGGAGTGCCTCGTGGACCTGCGCCGTCTGGAGCGGCACGCGGCCGAGGCGGGCCGCGTCCGCAACGCCATCGAGGCCCGTGCGCAGGCCGGGATCGCAACGGCGGACGGTCTGGGTGACGAGCGCATGTCCGAGCGCGCCCGCGAGCGGCGGGGATGGGCGCGGCGGCTGCGGTCAGCGCCGCCGGACGACCTGCATGCGGCGCTGATCTCGGCGTTCACGAACGCGTTCGATCGCTGGGCCGCGTAGGCCGCTCCCCGGGAGGGCCGGCGCGCGGTGGTAGAATCCGGCCCGGAAACGCTAGTTGCAGGAGGCACGATGCATGTCTCGGAGATCATGCAGACGGCCCTGGTGACGAGCCCGCCGGAGGCGAGCGTGCTCGAGGTCGCCCGGTTGCTCACACAGCGGCGCGTCGGCGCGTGCCTCGTCGTCGAGGGCGGGCAGCTCGCGGGCATCTTCACGGAGCGTGACCTCCTGCACGTGGTGGCCGCCGGCGAGGACGTGCGCGATCGCCGCATGGCCGACGTGATGACCCGGGACCTGACGATGGCGCCGCCCGACGCCGACGTCCTCTGGGCCGCCGAGACCATGCGCAACCAGGGCGTCCGGCACCTCCCGGTAGGAGAGGGCGGGCACGTGATCGGCATCGTCTCGATCCGCGATCTCTACGCCGCCGCCGAGGCCGTGCTGCGGCTCGACCCGCGCGGCGCCGGGGCCGCCGGCGACATGCTCGCGGCGGCGGGAGGCTGACCCGAAAGCAGCGACGAAGGGAGCAGCATGCAGCAGCAACACGAGGACCCGGGGTTTGCGATTCGCGTTGGCCTCCTGGCCGTGATCGCGTTCATGTCATGGCCGGTGTGGATGGCCATCGTCGCCGGCCAGCACTCGTTCACCTGGTCCGTCGCATGGTCGGCCGCCGTGCCCGTGCTGCTCACCCTGATGGTGCCGTTCGTGGCCTTTCACTGTGCCGAGCGCATCCATCACGCCTTCACGCGGCTCGAGCACGCGCTCCACATCGACACGTTCGTGCACGACCACATGCCGCACCGCCACGCCTGATGTGGGGACGCGCAGGCGGGGCCTGGCCCCGCCTGGGCGGGGCCAGGCCCCGTGGGTCTTCACACGGCGGCTGCTGAGCCGAGCCGGCCCGCGAGCGTGCGACCGGCGAGCTCGATCGGCTCGATGTCGTGCGCGTCCGGCAGGCTGATCAGCATGCCGTCCAGACCCGCTTCGAGGAACGCCTCCAGCTGCTCGAGCACCGACCCGGGGTCCCCCGTGATGAACGACGCTGCGGCGCCCTCGGGCGAGAGCCCGCGGGCGTCGGCCACGCGCCGGGCGTTCCGCTCCGCCTCCGCCTGCGTGGGGGCGATGACGAGCGGGCCGAGCCGCGTCTTCGTGATCTCCGCCGGGTCGCGGCCGATCCGCTCGCAGCTCTCCACGAGGATGCGCACCTTGCGCCGGACCGTCTCGACGTCGCGGACGAAGTTGCACGCGTCGGCGTAGCGGGCCACCAGGGGGATCGTGCGCTTCTCGCCGCTCCCGCCGATCAGGAGCGGCGGCCCGCCGGGCCGCACCGGCCGCGGGAAGTTGAGGGCGGCGTCGATGTGGTGGTGCGTGCCGGTGAAGGTCGGGGCCTCCTCGGTGAACATCGCCCGGCAGACCTGCACCGCGTCCTCGAGCCGCTCGAACCGCTCGCGCAGCGGCGGGAAGTCGAAGCCGTAGCCTCGGTGCTCGTCCTCGTTCCAGGCCGCCCCGATGCCGAGGATCGCCCGCCCGGACGAGACGACGTCGAGCGTCGTCACCATCTTCGCGAGCAGCGCCGGATTGCGGTAGGTGACACCGGTGACCATCGTGCCGAGCTGCACCCGCGACGTGCGCGCCGCGATCCCGCACAGCAGGGAGTACGCCTCGAGCATCGGCTCCGTCCGGGCGCCGACGACCTGGATCTGGTACAGGTGATCCATCACCCAGACCGAGTCGAACCCGGAGCGCTCCGCCGTCCCGGCAATCCCCGCGATCCGTTCGAAGAGCTCCCCGTCGGGCACACCCGGGTAGGTGAAGCTGTTGATCTGGAGCCCGAAGCGGGTCACGGGCTCGCGAGCGCTCGTCGCCATCGCGTCCTCCCCTCGACTACCGGGACAACGTACCCCGCTGCCGCAATCGGTAGGTGCGCACCTTCTGGCGACTCCCGCAGGCCGCCATGTCGCACCACTGGCCGGAGCGGTTGCGCGACCGGTCATAGAACGCCCACTGGCAGCCCGGATCGACGCAGGCCTTGAGCCGCGTCCAGCTGCCGTCGAGCATCGCCGTGGCGGCCGCGGCGAGCACCGCCGCCACGACTCCGGCTCCGTGCAGCGTCGCGGCGCCGTCCTGGCCGAGCTCGACCCGCACGGGCGCGTGTGCGGACATGCGGTTCACGAGCGCCGCCGCCTCGGGGTCGGGATCGCCCCCTGCGTTCACGCGCAGGAGCGCCCGAAGAGCCTCGCGCAGCTCCGTCGCCGCCGCGATGTCCCGATCGCTGGGAGGCGGACCGGGGACCGCGAGCCCCCGCTGGTGCGACCACGCCGCGAAGGTCTCGCGGTCGGCGAGAAGATCCCGCTCCTCCTCGATGTCCAGGGTATTGACGAACTCCTGCACGAGCCGCAATGACCCGGGGGCAGGGAGACGGTCGTGGGTGTCAGTCATCGAGGGTATGCTACCACCGTAAAGGTTTGACTGGTATACACTTCACGGCCGTTACAGCCTGACGAGAGGAGGATCGCATGCAGACCGCCAACGCCTGGCTCGCGCTCCGGAACTTCGACTGGGAGGCGCACACCGACCGCGGCCGCCGCGAGGCAGACCGCGCGGTCATGCGGCGCGTGATGGATCCCGACGCGCCGATCGACCGCCGCGCGACGGCGCGGCTCGAGAAGCTGCGCTCGCGGGCCTACCGGGCCAGGCTGGCCCGCGTGCTGCGCCAGAACCTCGAGCTGGGGGCGAAGCGCTCCCCCTTCGCGCCGCCCGTCTCCCGCCTCCTCGCCCGGAATCCGGCCCACGCCACCCTGATCGCGGCCGGTCTGGAGGGGGGCGACCCGGATCCGCGCGCGGTCATCGAGACCGAGCGGCTGCTGGAGGCGGCGGTGCCGTCGCCCGAGCGGCTGGCCTGGATCGTCCGACTGCTGGCGCCCACGCGGGCGCCCGCCTGCGACATCTAGGCGGCTGCGGCCCTAGGCCGCTGCGGGCGAGGCGGCGACCGTCTCGAGCGCCGCTGCGATCCCGGCGGCGACCCGCTCGAGCTCGCCTCGAGAGATCACGTAGGGCGGCGAGAGCTGAAGCGCCCGTCCGGCCAGCCCGCGCGTGAGCACGCCGTTGTCGCGGCACGCGTGCACGACCCGCTCGACCAGGGCGGGATCGGCGGCGCGGGCGTCGGCGTCGAGCTCCACTGCGGCGAGCAGGCCGAGCCCCGCACGGATCTCGCTCACGAGCGGCGCCGAGCGCAACGGGGCGACGGCGGCGGCCAGCACCGGCTCGAGCTCGGCGACCCGCTCGACCAGGCCCTCGCGCGCCATCAGGTCGAGGTTGGCGAGGCCGGCCGCGCACGCGGACGGATGGCCGGAGTACGTGAAGCCGTGCCGGAAGAGCGTCCCCGGCCGCGTCCAGAACGGCTCCCGGACGCGTTCGCCGGCGATGACGGCGCCGAGCGGGAGGTAGCCCGAGGTGATCGCCTTCGCGCACGTGATCAGGTCGGGCTCGATCCCGAGCCGCTCGCTGCCGAACCAGCGTCCCAGCCGCCCGAAGCCGGTGACCACCTCGTCGGCGATCAGCAGCACATCGTACCGTCGGCACAGCTCCTGCACCGTCGCCCAGTAGCCGTCAGGCGGATGGAGGATTCCACCGGCGCCGATCACGGGCTCGCCGATGAACGCGGCCACGGTCCCGGCCCGCTCCGCGAACAGCGACTCGAGCTCGGCGGGATCGTCGTGCGACACCGACGCAACGTCCGGGATCAGCGTGCCGAAGCCCTCCCGGTTCGAGGGGATGCCGGCCAGGCTCGTGCCGTAGGCGTTCATGCCGTGGTACGAGTGGCGGCGGTGGACGATCACCTGCTTGTCCGGCCGGCCGAGCGCGTGCCAGTAGCGGCGGGCGAGCTTGGCGGCGGTGTCGACAGCCTCGGAGCCGCCGCTGGTGAAGAAGACCGCGCCGCCCGGGAACGGCGCCAGCTCCGAGACGCGCTCCGCCAGGTCGAGGGCGGGCCGGTTCGCGAGCCGCTCGAAGGTGTCGTACGCCGCCAGCATCCGCATCTGCCCGGCGGCGGCGTCGGCGATCTCCGTCCGTCCGTGGCCGGCGGCGCAGTACCAGAGGCCGCCGCGGGCGTCGACGTACTCGCGCCCCTGCTCGTCCCAGACGAGCGCCCCCTCGCCCCGGGCGATGACCACCTCGGCGTCCTTCACGACCGCCATGTCGGCGAACGGATGCCAGAGCCGGGTCATCGAGCGGACGATACCAGCGCGTCGAACAGCGGCCGCCCCGACCCGGGCACGTCCGCCTCCGGATGCCAGAGCACGCCGATGCAGAAGCGGGCGCCGTCGCGCTCGAGCCCCTCGATCGTCCCGTCGTGGGCGTGCGCGGTCACGGTGAGCCCCTCGCCGACCGTGCCGATGCCCTGGTGGTGGTGCGAGCGCACGTGCGGCCGCTCGCCGACGATCTCGCGCAGGCGCGAGCCGGGCACGGTCACGACCTCGTGCTCGCCCCAGGTGGCGTCGTCGAAGCGGTGGGGCGTCTGGTCGATCACGTCCTCCAGGTGCTGGACGAGCGTCCCGCCGCACGCGACGTTCAGCAGCTGGATCCCGCGGCAGATCGCGAGCACCGGCAGGTCGCGCTCGAGCGCGCCGCGGAGCACCCCGAGCTCTGCGCCGTCGCGGCGATCGTGCTTCTGGCCCGCCCGGGGATGCGGGTCGTGGCCGTAGAGGTCGGCGCCGACGTCCTCCCCTCCGGCCACCACGAGCCCATCGAGCAGGTCGAGGACGTCGCCCGGCTCCTGCTCCCAGAGGGGGTCGGGCGGCAGGACGATCGCCCGGCCGCCGCCGAGCCGGACGCCCTCGACGTAGCCCTGGGCGATGAACGCGGCGTCGAGCGCCCACGCGTCCATGACCGCGTGGCGCCAGTAGCTGGTGATCCCGATCGTCGGCCGGCGCATGTTGCTGCCGGGCACACGCCCGGCCGGTGCCCCGATCGCTCCCACTCGATCGGGGCACCGGCCGGAACGCGGCTCAGTCGCCCGAGGCCGGCTCCAGGCCGGGCTCGAGCGGCACCTGGACGGCCTTCGCGCGGACGTCCGCGGCGAGGATGTACCCAATGATGCCGACGACGAGGATCACGGCCAGCGTGCCGAGGGTGAAGACCTCGAATCGCAGCCGCGTGACGCCGTAGCTGTCCATCACGCTGTACGAGTGCCCGGTGAGGCTCTCGAGCGTGCCCGGGAAGAGCGCCACCCACGAGCCCAGCGCCATCCACCCGGTGCAGAGCGCCGTGCACAGCCACATGACCCCGTTGCCGGCCGCTCCGAGCCGGTACGGACGCGGAACGTGGCCGTGGCTCAGGCGCAGCTTGATCGCCGCCGGGAAGATCACGAGGTAGCTCAGCAGGGTGGTCGACGTGGCCAGGTAGAGCACGACGGTGAACGTGTTGGCCGCGCTGGCCGAGCCGCTCAGCAGGTACACGGCGGCCAGCATGAAGATCGTCGAGGTGATGCCCGACATCACGTTCACGCGCACCGGCGTGCCCAGGCGGGGGTGGAAGCGGCCGAAGTAGCCGGGGAACGCGCCGTCGTAGGCCGCCACCGCGAGGATCCGGTCGGAGCCCATCATCCACACCGCGCCGGAGGTGACCAGAGCGAAGATGAACCCGAACACCATGACGTCGGTGAGGAAGTTCTGGGCGCCGCCGTAGACGCTGAACGTCGTGTGGACGGCGTCCAGGAAGCCGCCGATGCCCGTGATCTTGCTCGACGGCAGCACGGCCAGGATGCCGAAGATCGGGATCCCGTAGGCGAGCACCGTGATCACCGCGCTCTGGAGCACGGTCACCGGCACGTCGTGCTGCGGGTTCTGCATCTCCTCGGCGGCGCCGTTCTGGAGCTCGAACCCGACGTAGTTGAAGAGCAGCAGCGGCACGAGGCCGAGGAAGATGACCATCGAGCTCGGGTTGAAGTCGCCCGCCGCGTAGCCGTGGACGCCGTGCTCGATGGCGTAGATCAGGACGGTGACCGAGAAGAACGCGAGCACCCCGACGCGGACGATGGCACCGACGTTCGGGATCCACTTGCCGTGGCGCAATGACGCGATGGCGACGCCGATCGAGATCCAGATGAAGACGACCTTGAAGACGATGTTGCCGACCGTGAAGCCGGATCCCATCGTGTGCAGGTTGTCGCTCCACGCTGCGGAGGCGATGAAGCACAGCGAGCCGCCCACCCAGAGGGGGTTCGTGACCCAGTAGAGCACGGCGCCGAGCCCGGCCGTGAACCGGCCCCAGCTCAGCTTCATCCACTCGTACGGCCCGCCCTCCTGGGTGAAGGCGGCTCCCAGCTCCGCCATCACGAGCGCGTACGGGAACACGAACAGAACGGCCAGGATGATCAGCCACGTGAAGGTCTGCGCGCCGAAGCTCGAGACCTGTCCGAGCGTATCCAGCCCGACCAGGGCGCACACGGTGAAGAAGAGCATGTCGAACCTGCGCAGGCTCTTGTGCAGATGCCCCTTCTCCTCGAGCGCCATTGCGGTCGTGGTTTCGACCGCACCTCCCTCAGATGCACTCATGAGACCCCTTCCTATGACCACCACGATCGGCGCCATTTGGACGCACCGGTGCCGATGAACGTTGCGATTATGGCCGAAACGGCGGCCGTTGCCCAGGGAACCGTCGGCCAGGTCGCACAACCGCCTGCGGGCACGGTCCTACGGGGCGGCTCGCGCCGCCCCTAGGCCGGGACGCTACGCCGAGGTCGGCAGCGTGAGGTCTGCCAGCGTGGCGGTGCCCAGGACCCGCAGAGCCGGATCGATCGCGGCCATGCGGCCCGCCACGGCATCCTCGAGGTCGCCGGCAGCCGCGTCGGCCAGCTCACGGCCGGCGGCGGTCAGCTCGGTGCGGCCGTACGCGCCGTAGCGGACGGCGAGCCCGCGCGCGCACAGGCGAAGCGCGATCTGCTTCGCCTGGCTCTGGCTGGCGGCCAGCTGAGCCGCCAGGCGGGCCGTCTCGAGGGGCTCCTCTGAGCGCAGCAGCAGCAGCGCGTACAGCTCCATCGGCCGGAGCGCGCACCGGCGGGCCGCCTCGAGCACCGCACGGTCCAAGGCCCTGACCATCCGCAGTCCCGCCGGCACATCGTGGGAGGAGAGGGAGGGGGATCTTCCATCCACGACCGTCAGGCCGGCGCGACTGCGGAGGTCAGGTGATGGTGTTGCCACGGGCGGCATTCTCCGCTCCTGTAGTAGGGGCATCCTCCCCCTTTTGGGGGAACTTTCTGCCTAAGGACGTGCCGGTTCTCCGATTGGTTGACCGATTTCAGTTGGCACTTAACCGGTTATGTCGCGGCGAAGGAAATGCATCCACGCGACGACCAGCGACACCACGCCGTACACAGATGACACATACGCCGCGTGCACGATGGGCGACCAGTCGAGCGGCGTGCGGAAAAGCGTCTCCCAGGCGTTCAGCTGTGCTGTCAACATCCACCGCTGCGCAGCCGGAGAGTCGAGGACCGGCACGATCTGGGTGAGTTGTTCGAGCAGGGCCACCATGAGCGTCCCCACGACCGCCGCCGCGCTGTTGCGCGAGGCCGTCGAGAGCAGGATGCCGACGGCGGCGAGGGCGAGCACCGGCATGGCATAGACGAGGAAGCTGCCCACGACGAGGGCGAGCGCCCGCGACGGCGAGATGACCGTGGAGAAGGTGGGAAGGGGATCGAACCCGCTGGTTGCCCCGCCGGCAATCGTGCCGGCCAGGCCCATCGCCGCGGCCGCCACCAGGACGTAGCCGAAGACGGCCACGACCTTCGCGCCGAAGATCGCCGACCTGCTTGTCGAGCGGGTGAGGATCGTCTTCAGCGTCCGGTTGTGATCCTCGGCCGCCACGATGTCGCCTGCGACGAGCGCGGTCACGAGCGGGAACAGGAAGAGGGCGGAGAAGAGCAGCGTGAGCAGCGGCACCGCGAAGCCCGACTCGACGGCGAACCGCAGGAAGAACGGGATGCCCGAGTCGGTCGGGTCGGGCGGGTGCAGCTCGATCGCCGCCGCCAACACCACCGGCGCAGCGGCCGCCGCGCCCAGGCCGAGGTAGGTGCGCCGCTGTGCCGCCAGCTTTCGCAGCTCCCATCGCAGCGCCCGCCGGGTCACGTGCCGGCCTCCTCGGTGAGATCGAAGAAGAGCTCCTCCAGGCCGCCGGCGGGGACGAGGGCATGGATGCCGATCCCTGCGGCGGCGAGCGCGAGCGTGAGCGCGGCGACGGCGTCCTGCGCGGCCGCGAACGCGATCGCCCCGCCCTCGGACCGCACGTCCCGGATTCCCTCGGCGCCCTGGCATACGGCCAGGGCGGCGTCCGCGTCGGTGGCCTGGAGCCGGTAGCGGCCGTCGCTGCGCCCGGCCACCGCAGCCAGGTCGCCTTCGTAGCGGACGCGACCATCGCGCAGGATTGCGACCCGGTTGCAGACCGCCTCCACCTCGCCCATGAGGTGGCTCGAGAGGAGCACGGTGATGCCGTCGCCCGCCAGGCGGCGGACGAGGGCGCGCATGTCGCGCATCCCGGCCGGGTCGAGGCCCGTGGTCGGCTCGTCCAGGACGAGCAGGCGCGGGCGGCGAAGGAGCGCCGCGGCCAGGCCCAGCCGCTGGCGCATGCCGTGCGAGTAGCCTCGCACACGATCGCCGGCCCGGCCGGTGAGCTCCACGATCTCGAGCACCTCCGCCACCCGCCCGTCACCGCCGCCGCCGTCGAGGTCGGCCAGCAGCTCCAGGTTCGCCCGGCCGCTCAGGTACGGGTAGAAGGCGGGGTCCTCGACGAACCCGGCCACGCCCTCGAGCGCCGAGACGGGATCGACGACCGGGTCGCGGCCGAAGAGCCGCACCTCGCCCGCGGTCGGGCGGATCAGGCCGAGCATCATCCGCAGCGACGTCGTCTTGCCCGCCCCGTTCGGCCCGAGGTAGCCGTACACGTCGCCCGGCTGCACGGTGACGTCGACGCCGGCCACGGCCTCGAGCGCGCCGTAGGTCTTGCGCAGGCCGCGGGCGGCGACCGCGGGCGCGGCGTCGGGCGCGGCGCTCACAGCCCCCGGGCCGCCGCTTCGACGACCGCTTGCGGCAGGCTGCCCAGCACCGTGTACGTCACTCCGCCGCGGGCGAACCGGACGACTGCGCCAAGTGGCGTCACCAGCTCGCGCCCCTCGCCGCCGTGGACCGCAACCGACGGCAGGAGCCCCCAGATGCCCCCGCCCGGATCGCCGCCGCCGGGCTCCTCGAGCACGACGACCGATCCGAACGAGCGGCCGTAGATCAGGAGCCGCCCCGGCAGCTCGTCCGGGCGGCTTGCCTGGCGGCAGCTCCGGAGCGGCAGGCCCGCCAGCTCGTCGGGGGCGGAGCACGAGACGGTCGCGCCGAGGGACGGCGGGCCGCCGAAGCGCACCGGCAGCGGGTGCATCCCGAACGGCAGACGGAGCTTGAAGACCGACGGGTCGACGGCGCCGTAGTGGACGTTCGAGAGCGCGAACTCGACCAGCGGCTTGGCCTGGCCGCGGCCGTAGACGTCGAGCAGGAGCGGCGTCCCGGTGTCGGCGTCGACCGACAGGGCCACCTTCGAGAGCAGCCCGGGGCTGCGCCGCGGCGCCATGTCCACGGTGTATGACGGCCGGCCCGCGGTCACGCCCGGCGCCGGCGCCGAGACCTCGAGCGACGAGCGCACCCGCCCGAGCAGCTCGGACGCCCCGGCCAGGCCCGTACGGATCCGGCCCAGCGTCGCGATCGACGGCAGCTCGGCGGCGAACGCCGTGCCGTCGGAGGCGTCGTACATGAGCGCGTGGGTGCCTTTGACGACAAGCTGCGTGTCGCCCTGGTCGGTCTGGAACTCCATCCGCAGCCGGCCGTTCGCGTACCACAGGCGGCCGTTCGCGCCCGTGAGGAGCGGGAGCGGGCTGCCCCCGGCGCTCGCCTGGGGGACGAGCGACGTCGCGGGCACGAGCGAGTCGACGTAGCGGAAGTTGGCGCTGATCCCCTCGGGCCCGCTCCCGCCCAGCTCGCGCAGCGTGAGCTCGGGCAGCGACGCCGGCTCGGGCGGCTCGACCCCGCTGCGGTCGAGGCTTGCGACGACGTTCGCGGCGACGAAGACGGCGGCGACGGCCGCGCCCACCGCGACCAGCGTCGTGGTCGAGGCGGTGCGCACCCACAGGGTCAGCCTCCTCATCTGGGCGGCCAGGATAGTGGGGCCGGGCCCCGCGTCGCGGGGCCCGGCCCGGGTGGCTACCGCTTGGCGCCGACCAGCGAGCGGGCGGCGGCCGCGATGTGCTCGCGGTCGATCCCCGCCTGGTCGAGCAGCTGTGCCGGCGTGCCGGACGTCGGCATCTGCGTCGGCGCGAGGCTCCTGACGGGCACGTTGGCGCCGGCGTCGACGAGCACCTCGAGCACCGCGTCGCGGATGCCGCCCTCGGGCCAGTGGTCCTCGACGACGATGATGGCGCCGGTCGACTCCGCCGCCTCGACCAGCGTGGCCGCGTCGATCGGCTTCACCGAGTAGAGGTCGATCACCCGCGCTGCGACCCCCTCGCCGGCGAGCGTCTCGGCCGCGGCCAGCGCCTCGTGCAAGGTGATGCCGGCGCCGACCAGGGTCACGTCGTCCGAGTCGGACGAGCGCACGACCCGGGAACCGCCGATCGGGAACGGCTCGTCGGCCGGGTAAAGGACGGGCGTGCTCTCGCGCGTCGTGCGCATGTACGAGATGCCCGGCCGGTCGACCATGGCCTCGACGAGCTTGGCCGTCTGGTTCGCGCAGCTCGGGTAGAGCACGGTGCTCCCGTGGACGGCCCGGAACGCGGCAAGGTCCTCGAGCGCCATCTGCGACGGGCCGTCCTCGCCGATCGACACGCCCGCGTGCGAGCCGGACAGGCGGATGTTGGCCTGGCTGATCGCCGCCATGCGGGTGAAGTCGTACGCGCGGGCGAGGAACGCCGCGAACGTCGACGCGAACGGCACCCAGCCGCGCACCTGCATGCCCACCGCGGCCGCGATCAGCTGCTGCTCGGCGATGTACATCTCGAAGTACCGCTCGGGGTGCGCCTTGGCGAAGAGCTCGGAATAGGTCGAGTTGCCCACCTCGCCGTCCAGCGCGACCACGCGCCCGTCCGCGGCCCCGGCGGCCACGAGCGCGTCGCCGTAGGCGCGGCGGGTGGCGACCTTCTCGCCCACCTCCCACGCGGCCGGATCGGCCTCGGACGTGGGGAACCGGTTCGCCTGGCCGTTGGCGGCGGGCGGCTGGGGCCGCACGACCGCGTCGCGGCGGCCGCCGAGCTCCTCGACGGCGGCGTCGGGATCGGCGAGCGGCTTGCCGTGCCAGTTCTCCTTGTTCTCGACGGCGGCGACGCCCTTCCCCTTCAGCGTGCGGGCGATGATCGCGACCGGCTGGCCGTCGGCGGCCGTCGCCTCGGAGTAGGCCTGGTCGATCGCGGCCACGTCATGGCCGTCGATCTCGATCGCCCGCCAGCCGAAGGCCTCGGCCCGGCGGACGTAGGTGGCCGTGTTCCAGCCGAGCATCGTCTCGCCGCGCTGGCCGAGGCGGTTGACGTCGATGATCGCGATCAGGTTGTCCAGGTTCTCGTGCGACGCGGCCGCGAAGGCCTCCCACATCGACCCCTCGGCCATCTCGCTGTCGCCGCAGACGGCCCACACCCGGAACGGCAGCCGATCGAGCCGCTTCCCGGCGAGCGCGATGCCCACGGAGATCGGCAGGCCCTGTCCGAGCGAGCCGGTGGCCACGTCGACCCACGGGATGACCGGGGTGGGGTGGCCCTGGAGGCGCGAGCCGAGCTTGCGGAATGTGAGCAGCTCGTCGTCGGTGATCGCGCCGGCGGCCTTGAAGATCGAGTACACGAGGGGCGATGCGTGGCCCTTCGAGAACACGAGGTGGTCGTTCAGCGGGTTCTCGGGGCGATCGAAGTCGTAGCGGAGGTACTTGGCCAGGAGCACGGCCATGAGGTCGGCGGCGGACATCGATGAGGTCGGGTGGCCGGAGCCGGCCGCGGCGGCCGCGCGAACCGAGTCGACGCGCAGCTGCTGGCCCAGCTCACGCCACTGTTCCTGCTCGTTCATCGGGGCTCCTCGTCCGGGGGTGATGATGCCGCGGCGGCGCCCGCCGCAGGCGGCACTCTAGTGCCGTCGTGCCCTCGGTCCCGCCGTGCGTAAACGCCTGGACCAACGAAGCGGGCCCGGGCGGAAAGTCCACCCGGGCCCGGAGCAAAGCGTTCCTACAGAGAGGAGATGACGTTGTTGAGCGTGTTCTTGATCGCGGTGCTCAGGAGACCGAGCGTGACGACGACGGCGATCGTGATCACACCGAGGACGACGGCGTACTCGGCCATGGTCTGACCGGCCTCGTCGCGGACATCGGCGAGAAACTCGTTGATTGGACTCACCTCCCCGAAGGGCTCGAAGGAAAACCTTGTATTCCTTCGTGTCGGCGTCCCGCGCGGCGCGCCGGATCGCCCTTCCGAGGGGTTCAGTACTGCAAAAAGGGGAGGCCGGCTAACCGTCCAGGAGCGCGAGCGCGGGGGCGACGGCGCGGATCGAGCCCTCCGTGATGGGGTCGAGGACGAGGATCGCCTCGTCCGCTCCGGCGTCCGCCAGGCCGCGCAGGTGCGCCGCGAGCGTCTCGGCGTCGCCGGCCAGCGGGGTGATCTCGTCCCGTGGCCGCAGCACGCGCTCGGCGGTCGCCGTGTCGACCGTGACGAGGACGCAGGCGCTGCGGGCGATGTCCTTCGGAGCGCGCCCGGCGCTTTCGGCCGCGGCGTCGATGCGGGAGTTCAGCTCCTGAAAGCCCTGGACGGTGTTCCCGTAGCCGTCCCACCACGTGTTCCACGCGTCGGCGTGGGGGAGCGCGATCCCGAGCATCCGCGGCCCGTTCGAGCCGATCATGAGCGGGATCCGGCGCGCGGGCGGCGGCAGGAGCACGGCGTCCTGCGCCTGCCAGTAGCGGCCGTCGAGGGTCGCCCGCTCGCCGGCCACGAGGCGGCGGATGATCTCGTATGCCTCCTCGAAGCGGGCGACGCGATGGTCGTAGGGGATGCCGAAGGCCGAGAACTCGGCCCGGTTCCAGCCGCAGCCGACCCCCAGCACCATCCGGCCGCCGCTGACCTCGTCGATCGCGGCGGCCATGCGGGCGATCATCCCCGGCGGGTGGAAGCCCGTGCAGGCGACCAGCGGCCCGAGCTGCACCCGGCTCGTAACGGCGGCCAGCGCGCCGAGCAGCGCCCACACATCCCACGGCCCTTTCTCCGGCTCGTCGTCGTTGCGGTAGAGCAGGTGGTCGCCGAGCCAGATCGAGTCGAAGCCGAGCTCCTCGGCAGCCTCGGCCATCGCCCGGTACTCGGGCCAGCGCACCTCGCGCTCGACCTCGGGCAGCTGAACTCCGACGCGCAGTGGGCGGGGCACGGCGGGGACTGTACCGGCCTTCATGCGGATGAGAGGACTTGAACCTCCACGACCTTGCGGTCACACGGACCTGAACCGTGCGCGTCTACCAATTCCGCCACATCCGCGGGAGCGCGAAGTTTACCCGGGAGCGCAGGCGCCGGTGAGGAGCCCGGCGATCTCGTCCGCGCCGTAGCCGGCCTCCGCGAGCACCTCGGTTGTGTGCTCGCCGAGCCGCGGCGGGGGCATGCGCGCGGCCAGCCGCTCGCCGTCGAGCTGCATCGGCGAGCCGATCATCCTGAGCGGCCCGGCGCTCGGGTGCTCGATCGTCTCGACGGTGTGGGCCGCGGGGCCTTCGAGCGTCTCGGGCACGGAGAGCACCGGGCCGCCGGGGACGCCGGCGCGGTCGAGCACCCCGAGCCAGTGCGCGACCGGCCGCTCGGCGAAGGCGCGCTGGAGCGCCGGCACGAGCCGGCCGCGGTTGGCGACGCGGAGGCGGTTGGTCGTCAGGTCGGGGTCGTCGGCGAGGTCGTCGAGCCCCGCCTCGCGGCAGAAGCGCGCGAACTGCTCGTCCGTCCCCACGGCGAGGTTGATATAGCCGTCGGCCGCCCGGAACGTCTCGTAGGGGACGATCGAGGGGTGTGCGTTCCCGAGCCGCACCGGGTCGATGCCGCCGATCAGCCAGTCGCCGCCGCGGTTCGCGAGCCACGCCACCTGCGCGTCGAGGAGCGAGACCTCGAGCGTCGCCCCCTCGCCGGTTCGGCCGCGCCGCAGCAGCGCGGCCAGGATCGCCGAGCTCGCGAACTGGCCGGCGACGATGTCCGAGATCGCGACGGCGACCTTCATCGGCTCGCCGTCGGGCTCGCCCTGCATGCTCATGATCCCGCCGATCCCCTGCATGACGAAGTCGTAGCCGGGGCGAGCCGCCTCGGGATGGCCCGTGGGGTAGCCGCGGATGGCGCAGTGGACGACCGCGGGGTGCGCGGCCCGCACCGAGGCGGCGTCGAGCCCGAAGCGCTCGCCGGCGTGGGGGAGGAAGTTCTCGATCACGACATCCGCGCCGGCCGCCAGGCGGCGGGCGACGGCGGCGCCCTGCGGGTGCTTCAGGTCGATCGCGATCGAGCGCTTGTTCCGGTTGACCTGGAGGAAGTAGGCGCTCTCGCCGGCGACGAACGGCGGGCCCCAGTGGCGGCTGCCGTCGCCGCCTCCCGGCCGCTCCACCTTGACCACGTCGGCGCCGAGGTCGGCGAGCATCATGGTGCAGAACGGCCCGGCCAGGATCTGGGTCAGGTCGAGCACCCGGACATCAGCGAGGGGCAGGTCTGGCACGGCCGGCGATCCTAGATGACTGTCAGCCGTCGAGCTTGGCGAGCTCGGCGAGGGCCCACTCGCGGTGCCTGCCGGCCCTAACGTTCACCTTGGCCGCGGCGACGTTCCCGTCGCGGTCGATGACGAACCCGGAGCGGATGAGCCCCATGTACGACTTGCCGTAGCTCTTCTTCTCGCCCCAGGCGCCGTAGGCGTCGGCAACCGCATGGTCCTCGTCCGCGAGCAGCGGGAACGGGAGCGAGTACTTGCTCTTGAACTTCTCGTGCGACGCGGTCGAGTCGGGGCTGATCCCGAGCACCGTGGCGCCGGCGCGCTCGAACTCGCCCCAGCTGTCGCGGATCGCGCACGCCTGCGTCGTGCAGCCGCGCGTGTCGTCCTTGGGGTAGAAGTAGACGACGACGGGGCGGCCGCGCAGGTCGCTCAGGCGGACCGTGTCGCCGGAGTCCGACCGGAGGGTGAAATCGGGTGCGGGCGTTCCTGTCTCGACCATGCGCCGAACCGTAGTCGGTGCGTTCTCGGAGGCCGTCCACCAGCGCGGCTGATAGCCTCTCCAGCCATGCCCGTGGTGCACGCGACCGTGGGTGCGCTCCTGATCGTGACCAACACGCTCGTGGCGGCCTGGGGGTTCATCGCCTATCGCCGGAACGCACCGCCCGGGGACATCTTCCGGCATGCGCTCGCGGCGGCGCAGACCCTCGTCCTCGCCCAGGCGTTCCTGGGGCTCGTCCTCATCTCGCAGAACCTCGAGCCGGGCGACCAGCTGCACTTCGTGTACGGCCTGCTACCGCTCCTGTGCGTGGCGTACCCCTATGCTTTGCGGGGTGAGGATGGGCGGCGCAACCTGCTGGTGTTCACGATCGGGTCGGGCCTCGTGGCCGCCCTGGGCGTGCGTGCCTTCATGACCGGGCCGCACTGATGACGAAGGAGTCTGTCCGCGGGCTCTTGATCGTGATCGGCATCGCGCTGATCGCGACCGTGTTCTTCAGCGTGTCGACGCGCATCTTCGACATCCTGCTGGGGACGATCAGCCTGATCTTCATCGTCCTCATGTGGTACTTCGGCTACGCCTGGTACCGGTCGAACCGGATGACCATCTCGCTCATGCCCGACCGCCAGCGGCAGGCGCTCTACGCCGGCATGGGCGCCGTGACGGTGGCGGCCGGCGCCTACTCGCTGGCGCAGTTCGGCCTGGTCTCGCTGGGCGGGTTCACGCTTCCGCTCGTGCTGATCGCCCTCGCCGGCGGATTCGCCATGGTGTGGGCGTGGGAGGAGTCGAAGCGCTACCACCTGTGAGCGGCGTCGCTCACCGGCCCGCCGGGCTCGGGGACGACGACCGTCGGGCGCCCGCCTCCCGTCAGCGACCGAGCCAGCTCTGCCGAAGGGCGTTCCAGTGGATCGTCGCCGCCTCGGCGACCGCCGGCGTCGGCCCGGGGTTCGCGAGACACCACGCGGCGACGCAGAAGCTGACGCCCGCCCGCAGCATGGCGATCGCGTCGTCGTCGCGTCCGGGGAAGGCGTCGAGCGCGTCCGCAGGGAGGTACGCGAGGTCCCATTCCACCGGTCCCAGGCAGGCTGCTTCGAAATCGATGAGCACCGGGCCGTCCGGCCCCCACACGATGTTGCCCTCGTGCGGCTCGGCGTGAAGCGCCGCGGCCCCGCCGAGCGAGGTCACCAGCGACAACAGGCGATCGCCGGCCCGCCCCGCCAGGCGTCGGTCTGCTGCGGTCAGAGAGGGGGTCGCCGTTGCGTCCTGGAGGAGTCGGTTCGCCCGGTCAATCCTCTCGGCCAGCCGCGGCAGCCCGTGGGCCGTGTCGGCCAGGGCGACGTGAACGCTCCGAAGCGCATCCCCGAGCATGCGGTCGCACTCCCGCAGCTTGGGTCCGGGCCCGACGTGGCGCCAGAAGGTCAGCACGACGCCGAGCGCGCGATGCGGCCCGGCGATCCCGCCGGGCGCGGGTGGCGCGATCGGTGCGCCGCGATCGGCCAGTCGGCGCCCGAGCCACAGCTCGCGCTCGAGCGCAGCTCCGCTCCGTCCCTCCAGAATGCTCGTCGATGCCTTTGCCACCAGGCCCGCCGCCGGGAGCCGCACGATGGTGTTGTTCGAGTCGGCGATCACGGCGGCGCCGGCCGCCTCCAGCTCCAGCCGGCGGGCGATCTCCACAGCGGCGGCGAGCGCGAGCTCCCGCATCTGCCGGCGATCGTTCGCCACGCCGCCATCGTACGATGACGGGAGCGCCCGATCCGAGACCGTCACGCTCAGTCCGGCGTCCGGCGCCTGGCCGCCAGGAAGATCGCGACCCCGAACGCGGTCAGCCCGACCGCTGCCAGCACGTACCCGTACCCGGTGTACGGGTGCGGGTTCAGCGCGCCGGGCACGCGGCAGGTCTCGGGGATCCCGCATGGGCCGGTGTTCCGCGAGACGAACGCGTAGACCGCAGCCACGAAGCACGCCAGCCCGAGCAGCATGCCGCCGGTGATCGCACGGTCGCGCATGGCCCGAGTGTACGGGCGATGCCCCGCGGCGGCGACGCTCAGTCGGTGGCGAGCAGGGCGTGTGCGGCCCCGCCGAGCGAGCGCAGCGCCTCGGGCACGGAGCACGAGATGCAGGTGAAGATGGGCGTGTCGCGCTCGGTGTAGCGGCTCGCCTCGGTCTCGCGCAGCCGCATCATCAGGTCGAGGAAGTCGCCGACGTAGTCCGTCTCGAACGCGACCACGAACTCCTGGTCGTCGATCCCGTACGAGTAGGTCGTGTTGATCTTCACCGTCGGGAACTGGTGGCCGGTGGCGATGTGCTCGTTCATGATCCCCTGCCGCGCGGGCTTGGAGAGCTGGTACCAGGCGCGCGTTTTCACCATCGGGTAGATGAGCAGGTAGCGCGAGTCGGGGTTCCACATGATCCGGCCGCGCTTGTGCATCGAGCGGCCCTCGCCCTTCACGTACTGGGAGCGCCGAGTCATCGACAGGTACGCGTACGGTGTCTCGAGGTACGAGCCCATCGCGGTCGACATGATCGCGGTGCCGATCTCCTGGAAGTCCTCCAGCCGCTCCGACACCTTCCAGAGCATGAAGTCGGCGTCCGGGCGCAGGCCCGCGACCGTGTAGGAGCGGAGGGCGAAGCGCTCCCCGAACGACTCGATGGCCGCGGCCAGCTCGGCCCGCGAAGACTCCTGCTCCGCTTCCGGCAGGCGTCGCCAGGCCGGGTCGAGCTTGTAGAACGAGAAGTGGACGAACTGGCGGTCCTCGCCGGCGGAGTTGTTCGGCGTCTCGCCGTTCGGGATGCTGACGTCGTCGCTCATCCTGCGTCGATCGTAGCAGCGGATTCCTGACACTCCCGCAACGTCCCAGGCGTTGTTCCGTGACAGGCGCAGGCCCTACC
>JBKPMQ010000297.1:0-3533 GCA_046732235.1 Actinomycetota bacterium | reverse complement strand
CTCGGCGACGACGACGGCGATGTCCTGCCGCAGCGGCGGGAAGCTCGTGACGTCGCGGTAGAGCACCTGCTCGGGCGGCCGCCCCCGCAGGCCGTCCAGGCCGAGCTCGAATGCCGCCGCTCCCGGCTCGAGCTCGAACGCCTCGGCCACGAGCGGATGCAGCTCGCCGACGAAACCGTCCCCGACCGCGGCGGCCCGGCCCGGGTGCAGGAACGGCTCGTCCCCGGGCTGGAACGCGGGCGCCTCGACGCGCGCAGCGGCGAAGAGCGCCTCGACGACGCCCTTCGCCGCGAAGAACCCGGCCCCCTCGCCCGCCAGCACGCCCGCGACCCGCGAAGGTTGGTCCGGGAGCTGCCCGTCGCCGTTCAGGAACACGTGGCCGATCTCGAACAGCGCCACCCGCGGCGCCGACATGGCCAGGTTGCGCCGGGCGGAGTGCAGCAGGCCCGGGAACACGAGGGTCCGCATCGCCGCCCACTCGGCGCTCATGGGGTTCTGGAGCGCGACGAGCGCCGCGCGCCGGTCGCCGGCCGGGAGCCGCAGGCGCCCGGGCATGCCCAGGTCCCACAGCGTCAGCGTCGCCGCCTCGGACAGGCCGGCGCCGCGGAGGACGTCGACGACCCTGCGCCGCAGCCGCTCCTCCGGGTTCAGCCGACCGCCGCCCGGATCGCCGCCGGGCATCTCCGCCGGCACCGGTTCGAGGCCGCGGATCCGCGCCACCTCCTCGATCAGGTCGACCTCGCGGGTCGTGTCGGCCGCGCGCCAGGTCGGCACGCGCCAGCCCCGTCCCTCCCACTCGTAGCCAAGGCGCCCCAGCGTGCGGTCGACCTCGTCGTCGGCGTAGGTGATGCCGATCAGGCTCTCCAGCCGCTCGCGCCGCAGCGGGACGACGGGCGGCTCGGGCAGGTCGCCGTGCAGGTCGATCTCGCCGGGAACGAGGGCTGCGCCGGTCAGCTCGACCATCAGCTGCGACGCGAGCCGCAGCGCCCGCGGCGGGAGGTGCGGGTCGAGGCCCTTCTCCCACCGGCTCGACCCCTCCGTCCGCAGCCCCAGCCGGATCGACGACGCCTGGGTGGTGGGGCCGTCGAAGTTGGCGCACTCCATGAGCACGGTCGTCGTCTCGGCGGTGACCTCGCTCCACTCCGAGCCCATCAGGCCGGCCACCGCGGACGGCTTCTCGGCGTCGGCGATCACGAGCGTCTCGGTGTCGAGCACGCGATCCTGGCCGTCGAGGGTCGTCACCCGCTCGCCGTCGGCCGCGCGGCGGACGATGATCTCGCGGCCTGCGACCTTGTCGAGGTCGAACGCATGGGTGGGCTCGCCGATGGCGAGCATCACGTAGTTCGTGATGTCGACGACGTTGGAGATCGGACGCATCCCGGCCGCGCTGATCAGCGCCTTGAGCCACGGCGGCGACGGCCCCACGCGCACGTTCGTGAACACCCGCGCCGCCCACCGCGGGCACATGTCGGGCGCGTCGATGCGGGCCTTCACGTAGTCGTCGGCCTTGCCATCCCCGGTCGGCGCGGGCTCCACCCCCGGCCACGCGGCGAGGTCGGTGTCGAGGACGGCCGAGACCTCGCGGGCGATGCCGTAGACGTTCTGGCAATCCGGCCGGTTGGACGTGATCTCGAACTCGAGCACGTCGTCGGCGATGGCGAGGTGGTCGATCAGCGGGTCGCCGACCTGCCAGTCGTCCGGGAGCAGCATGATGCCGTCGTGATCCTGCCCCAGCTCGAGCTCGCGCTCGGAGAGCATCATCCCGTGCGACTCGACGCCGCGCAGCTTCGCCACCCGCAGCTCGGTGCCGTCGGGCAGGACGGCGCCCGGGAGTGCGACCGCCACCGTCGCGCCCGCCTCGAAGTTGCGCGCCCCGCACACGATCTGCTGCGGCTCGCCGGCGCCGACGTCGACGCTGCAGAGGCTCAGCCGGTCGGCGTTCGGGTGCTGCTCGCGGGAGAGGACGCGGCCGACGCGGTAGCGCTCGAGCGCGCGCGGCACGCCGCGGCGGTGGAGCGCCTCGAGCTTCGTCCCGGTCATCGAGAGCCGCTCGCCCAGCTCCCGCGGGGGGAGGTCGAACGAGACGTACTCCCGCAGCCACGACACCGGCACCCTCATCCGAACTGCTCCATGAAGCGCAGGTCGTTCTCCCACAGGAGCCTGATGTCGGGGATGTCGTGCCGCAGGCCGGCGACCCGCTCGACGCCCATGCCGAACGCGAAGCCCGAAACCTGCTCCGGGTCGTAGCCCTCGACGTAGCCGTAGAGGTTCGGGTCGACCATCCCGGCGCCGAGGATCTCGACCCAGCCCTCGCCCTTGCACACGCGGCACGGTGAGCCGTCGCGGGCGCAGTTGAAGCAGCTGACGTCGACCTCGACGGACGGCTCGGTGAACGGGAAGAAGTGCGGCCGCAGGCGCACCTCGCGGTCGGCGCCGAAGATGGCCCGGGCGAAGCCGAGCAGCGTCCCCTTCAGGTGGCCGAGCGTGATGCCGCGGTCGACGACCAGGCCCTCGATCTGCGTGAACATGGCGGTGTGGGTCGCATCCGGCGTGTCGCGGCGGTAGCAGCGGCCGGCCGTGGCCATGTAGACCGGCGGCGGCTGAGCCTCCATCGTCCGGATCTGCACCGGCGAGGTGTGCGTGCGCAGGACGACGTCGTCGGAGACGTAGAACGTGTCGGTGACCTGCCGCGACGGGTGCGTCGGCGCGTGGTTGAGCGCGTCGAAGTTGTAGTGCACGGTGTCGATCTCCGGGCCGTCCACGATCCGGTAGCCGAACCCGACGAACACGTCCAGGATGTCGCGCCGGGTCTGCTCGATCAGGTGCGCGTACCCGCGCGGGGGCACCGTCCCGGGGAGGGTCACGTCCAGGCGGTCGGAGCGCAGCCGTTCCTCGAGCTCCGCCTCGCCCAGCTCCCGCGCGCGGTGCTCGACGAGCTCCTCCAGCGCTCGCCGGGCGCGGTTCAGGTCGGCGCCGCGGGTGCGCCGCACCTCGGGGTCGAGGGATCCCAGCTCGCGCAGGGCGAGCACGAGCGGCGCCTTGCGTCCGAGGACGTCGATGCGCACCTCCTCGAGCGCAGCCGAGCCGGCCGCCGCGGCGATGCGCGCCTTGGCGTCGGAGACGAGGGCGTCGAGGTCCATGGTGGCCGGGTAGTGTAGTTAGCATCGGGACGCCGCCCTCCGCCTACGACCGCCTCGGCGAGCGCTACGACGTCTGGTGCCGTTCGGTCACCGAGGACATCCCGTTCTACGTCGATCTCGCCCTCGAGAGCCGCGGGCCCGTGCTCGAGATCGGGGTCGGCTCGGGCCGCGTGGCCGTGCCCACCGCGCTCGCGGGCGTCCCCGTGGTCGGCGTGGACACGTCCGAGGCGATGCTCGACCTCGCCCGCAGGCGGGCGCGGCCGCACGGGCTGGCCCTGACGCTCGTGCGCGCCGACATGCGCGACCTGCCCGATCTGGGCACGTTCCCGCTCGTAACCGTGCCGTTCCGGGCGTTCCTGCACCTCCGCGACGACGGCGAGCGGCTGTCCGCCC
>JBKPMQ010000296.1:0-2298 GCA_046732235.1 Actinomycetota bacterium | reverse complement strand
CCGGCCGGCGACGGGGTGGCGGCGCGCCGCCGGCCGCGCACGAGCAGCTGCACGCCGAGCGTGCGCTCGAGGTCGGCGATGGCGCCGGAGACGGTCGCCTGGGCCAGATGCAGGCGGGTTGCGGCCGCGCCGATGCCGCCGCCCTCGCAGGCGGCGACGAAGCAGGAGAGCTGCCGCAGCGTGAAGCGCCCCGCCGGATCGTTCATCGTCGATTCCGATGATAGTTGATGCGAAAGCCCGATTTGACCGATGTAAGCGCGTGGACGACGCTGCAGGCATGATCAGAACGGGCGCCGAATATCGCGAATCGATCCGGGACGGGCGCCGGGTGTGGATCGACGGGGAGCGGGTCGAGGACGTGGCGTCCCATCCGGCCTTCAAGCCGATCGTCGACATTCGCGCGCGTATCTACGACCTCGCGCACGAGGAGCCGACCCGGGAGCGGATGTCCTACACGGACGCCGAGACCGGCGAGCGCTGCCCGGTGGGCCCCAAGCTTCCGCGCACGCGCGAGGACTGGCACGCCAAGCGCGCCGCCGTCGACGCCGTCCTGGACGACATCGGCGGGATCGTCACGCGGGTCGGCGACGAGACGGTGGGCGAGATGTGGTCGCTCTTCGACGGCCAGGACGTCCTGAACGAGATCGACCCGGCCTACTCCGAGCACATCCGCCACCACGTCCATCACGCCGCGCTCGCCGACCCCTTCCACGTCTCCGCCAACACCGATCCCAAGGGCGACCGCTCCCGCCGGCCGCAGGACCAGGACCCCGACGTCCTCCTGCACGTCGTCCGCGAGACCGACAACGGGATCGTCGTCCGCGGGGCCAAGTTCGAGACGGCCGCCGCCTATGCGAACCAGGCCTTCGTGAAGCCGACGATCGGCGACTGGGGCAACGCCGAGCTGTCCGAGTACGCCGTCGGCTTCGTCGCCGACATGGGCGCGCCGGGCGTCACCCACATCTGCCGCTCGACGTTCGCCGGGAAGGGCCCGACCGCCGACTACCCGCTCGCGAACGGCTTCGACGAGATCGACACGATGATCGTCTTCGACGACGTCGAGATCCCGTGGGAGAACGTCTTCTTCCACCAGCACACGCGGGCGGCGGCGTTCATCCGGGCGACCCTGCACCGCTACAGCATGTTCCCGTTCGTCCAGCGGCACCTGCGCTTCGCCGACCTGCTCGTCGGCACGGCCTACACGAACGCGACGCAGACCGGCGTGAAGATGCACCAGGGCGTGCGTGAGAAGCTGGCCGAGCTGGTCTGCTACCGCGAGAGCATCAACGCCCACCTGACGGCGGCGATCGAGATGGGCGAGCGCAGCCCGGGCGGCCTCCTCATGCCCAACCAGCCCCTGCTCGCGACCGGGCGCGTCGTCGCCTGCACGCAGCTGCCGGCGATGATGCACCTGGCCCGCGACCTGTGCGGCGGCCAGCTCTGCGTGACGCCGGACGCCGCCTCGTTCGACGCACCCGAGATCGGGCCGCTGCTTCGGAAGTACTATCGCGTCGGCCGGTTCGGCGCCGACGACCGCCGGCGGCTGTTCGCGTTCGCGCGAGACCTCCTGAACTCCGACTACGCGGGCCACCGCCTCACCTTCCAGCTCTTCGCCCAGTCGCCCGCCTTCGCCCACCTCCTGCACGTGTACAACACCTACGACTTCTCCGGCCCGGCCGATCTCGTCCGCCGCTACGCCGGCCTGTCGGAGCCGCTGGAGGAGGGGGCGTGAGCGGCGACCGGATCACGGTCGGCGGCCACGTCCGCGTGCGGCCGTTCAACACCCGCGACACGTATCCGGAGCAGCGGCTCGGGAACGATCTCAGCCAGGCCGTGATCGCGGGGGACACGATCTACCTGCGCGGCCAGGTCGCCCAGGACATCGACACCCGCCAGAACGTGGCCGTGGGCGATCCGGCCGGCCAGGCCGAGCAGGTGATGCGCAACATCGAGCAGCTCCTGCGGGAGTGCGGCGCCGCTTTGGAGCACATCGTGTCCTGCCACGTCTACCTCACTGACATCCGCCACCGTGAGCCCGTCTACCGCGTGCTCGGCGAGCGCCTCGCGGGCGTGCATCCGGTGTTCACCGGGCTCGTCGTCTCCGCCCTGGCGCGGCCGGAGTGGCTGGTCGAGGTGACCGCCGTCGCGGTGCTGCCGTGACCCTCTCCCTGGTCGGCTGCTGCGGGCGCACCGGGATGGTCGGCGCGATCGTGTCCTCGTCGAGCCCGGCCGTCGCGGCCCGCTGCGCCCGGGCGCGGGCGCGCGTGGGGGCCGCCTGCAGCCAGAACATCACCGACC
>JBKPMQ010000295.1:0-9277 GCA_046732235.1 Actinomycetota bacterium | reverse complement strand
CCCGCGCGGCGCCGCGAGGACCGTGCGGATCTCGTCGAGCGCGAAGCCGAGCGCCCGCCAGAAGCGGATCGTCGCCAGGTGCTCGACCGCCGCCGGGCCGTCGCGACGGCGGCCGCCGACCCGTGCCGCCGGTGCGACAAGCCCGCCGGCCTGGTGCGCGACCTCGCCGATCGTAAGCAGGGACGCCTCGCGGGTCATCTCCTCCACGCTAGCCGCACCGCCGCTTGTCGGCGGCAAGGCCTAGAGCTCGGCGACCAGCGCCTGGACGCGGCGGCCGATCTCGTCGCGGATGGCCCGCACCTCGTCCGCCGGCCGGCCGGCGGGGTCGTCGAGCTCCCAGTCGACGTAGCGCGTGCCCGGGATGTAGGGGCACTCGTCGCCGCAGCCCATGGTCACGACCAGGTCGGCCCAGCGCATGTCGGCGTCGTCGAGCCTGTGCGGCTGCCTGGCGGCGAGGTCGACGCCGAGCTCCCGCATGACGTCGACGACGGGCGGGTGGACATGCGCAGCGGGCCGGCTGCCCGCCGATCGCGCCTCGTGCCGGTCGCCGGCGGCACGCCGGAAGAGCGCCTCCGCCATCTGGCTCCGGCCGGCGTTCTGGATGCAGACGAAGAGGACGTGGCTCACATCGCCTCGCGCAGGAACCGGTAGGTCGCCGCGGCGACCACCGCGGCCAGGGGCGGTGCGATCAGGTAGACCCATATCGAGCTGAAGTCGGCCGCGGCGATCGCGGGCCCGAGCGACCGGGCCGGGTTCATGGACGCCCCGGTGATCGGGCCGCCGAACATCGCGTCGAGGCCGACGGTGGCGCCGATCGCGATCGCCGCCGCCTCACCCACCGCACGCGTGTCCGTGGCCACGGCCATGATCACGAACATGAGGAAGAAGGTGAGGACGGCCTCCCACAGGAACGCCTGCCCGTCCGATCCGGCCGGCAGCGTGGCGCCGACGTGGGCGACGTCCCCCAGCGACCCGCGCAGCACGACCGCGGCGGCGGTCGCACCGGCGAGCTGGGACGCCCAGTAGGCGGGCACGCGCGCCGCGGGGAAGTGGCGCGAGGTGGCGAACGCGAGCGTCACGGCCGGGTTGAAGTGCGCGCCCGAGATGTGCCCGACCGCATAGATCATGACCATGATCACCAGGCCGAAGCTGATCGCGACGCCGACGTGCCCGAGCTCGCCCGTCCTGGCATCGACCATGATCGCGCCGCAGCCCGCGAACACCAGGGCGAAGGTGCCGATCGCCTCGGCGGCCAGCGACCGCGCGAGCCGCACGTCCATCAGCAGCAGCCGGCGCCGGCCGCCGGCCGGACGACGGGAAGGCCCCTCGCCTCCGGCTTGGTGGTCTTGACCGCCTTGACGATGGCGCCGTGCATGCCGTCTGCGACCTCGTGGGTGAGCTCGACCGACACCTGCTCGAAGCCGGCCTCCTCGAGCCCGGCCGCGTACTCGGCCCTGGACAGCGCGCCGGCGATGCAGCCGACGTAGCTTCCCCGCTCCGCCCGTTGCGCGGCGGTCAGCCCATCCTCGGCGACGATGTCGCTGATGCCGAGCCGCCCACCCGGCCGGAGCACCCGCGCGATCTCGGCGAGCACGGCGGCCTTGTCGGTGGACAGGTTGATGACGCAGTTCGAGATGACGACGTCGACCGAGCCCGCCGGCAGCGGGATCTGCTCGATCAGCCCTCTCAGGAAGTGGACGTTCCCCACTCCCGCGTCGCGTGCGTTCTGCCGTGCGAGAGCGAGCATCTCGTCGGTCATGTCGAGCCCGTAGACGGTGCCGGTCGGGCCGACCCGCCTGGCCGAGAGGATGACGTCGATGCCGCCGCCCGAGCCGAGGTCGAGCACCGTCTCGCCCTCGCGCAGGTCGGCGACCGCGGTCGGGTTGCCACAGCCCAGCGACGCGAGCACGGCGGCGTCGGGCAGGTCGCCCCGCTGCTCGGCCGCGTAGAGCGCCTCGCCGAACCTGCCGTCGTCGGCGGCATCGGCGCAGCAGCCTCCGGAGCCACACCCACAGCCGTCGCCTGCGCCGGTGACCGCCCGGGCCGACTCGGCGTACTTCGCCCGCACCTGCTCCCGCAGCTCGTCCGTCGTCTCCATCAGCAGCACGCTCCCTTCAGGTCCACGACCGCCGCCAGCGTCGCGACGGCGTCCGGCCGCAGCGCGTAATAGGCCCACCTGCCGCGCTGCTCGCGGTCGAGCAGGCCGGCCTCGGCAAGCTTCTTCAGATGGTGGGACACGGTCGGCTGGGAGAGCCCGAGCGGCTCGATGAGGCGGCAGACGCAGACCGGCTCGCCGCTGGTCGCGAGCACGTTCACGATCCGCACGCGCGCCGGATCGGCGAGCGCCTTGAACACGTCCGCCGTCGCGGCCGCCTCCTCATCCGACAGCGTCGCATCGGCCAACGGCCCGCAACAGGCGACCGGCTCAACGGCTCCAGCGCTCACAACCGACCTCCTCAAATCGATCATCGTCAATATATCGACCATCGTCGATGGACGCAAACCTCGAGGGGCTTACGCGCTGCCCGGGGGCCTGGCCCGCAGATGGTGCAACGAACCCGTCACAGCCGCCGTTCGGGGTCTGACCCCAAACAAAACTGCAACGGAACTGTCACGGCCGCCGTTCGGGGTCTGACCCCGCCTCCGCCTGGCATCCACGCAGGGGAGCGGAGGGTTCGACCTCGCCGAGATCAGCGCGTGCGCCGGCTCGGGTCGGGCTCGTCGGTCGCCGAGACGTTCACCTTCCGGCAGCGGCCGCAGCCGCACCCGCGCCACCGCGCGCTCAGAGCTTCCCGAGCTTGCCCGCGAAGTCCTTGACCAGCGCGTCGAGCACGCCGCTCACGACCCCCTCGCCCATCGACGCGGCCTTGCCCGTGATCTGGGCGTTCGTGTGGATGGTGCCGCCGCCGTCGTTCAGGTCGAACGCGATCGTGGCGTTGGCGTGGCCCTGGCCGCCGGCCTCGCGCGACTTCACCGTCATGACCGCGTGGTGGGCGGCGGCGTCATGCTCGGTCACCTCGAGCGTGCCCGTGTACGTCAGGGACATCGCCCCCATCTTGACCTTAATCTCGGCTCTCACCGACTCCGGCCCGGTGCGCTCGAGCACCTTCGCGCCCTCGACGCACGGGATCACCCTCTCGAGGTCGAGGATCGTGGCGAAGCTCGAGTCGATCGAGCGTTCCGTCGTGAACGGGTGCTCGAGCACTACCGCCATCGAGCCCCTCCGGTGGGTCGCCGAAACACGCGAGAATTATAGGCTTCGGGGGTGTCCATTCCGGCTGGCACCTATCGCTTCGGCCCGGACAACAGCACCCTCGCGGTGAACACACGCCGGACGGGGGCGGTCGCCAGGGCGGGCCACGACCTGCTCCTCCACGTGACCGACTGGGAGGGCATGCTCGAGATCGGCGCCGGCGCGGCGTCCTCGCGGGTCGAGGTGCGGGCCGACGGCGGGTCGCTGAAGGTGCAGGAGGGCACCGGCGGGATGCAGGCGCTGGACGACGACGACAGGGCGAACATCGAGCAGACGATCGACGACGAGGTGCTGCGGCGCGACCAGATCGCGTTCCGCTCGACCGAGGTCGCGCCGGACGGCGACGGCCTGCGGGTCGCGGGCGAGCTGACCCTGCTCGGCCAGACGGCGCCCCTCGTGCTCGACGTCGCGGTCGCAGACGGGATGCTGACCGCCGGGGGCGTCGTCCGTCAGACGGCACTCGGCATGAAGCCCTACTCGGCCCTCTTCGGCGCGCTCAAGGTGGCCGACGAGGTGCGCGTCTCGCTGTCGGCGAAGCTGCCGCCGCCGGGATGATCGCATGGCTCGGCTGATCTACTCCGCGATCGCCTCGCTCGACGGCTACACCGCCGACGCATCCGGAAGCTTCGACTGGGCCGCGCCGAGCGCCGAGATGCACGCCTTCGTCAACGACCTCGAGCGCGAGGCCGGCACGTACCTGTACGGACGCCGCATGTACGAGACGATGGCGGTCTGGGAGACGATGGACGTCTCCGGCGAGCCCGAGCCGATGCGGGACTACGCCGAGATCTGGCGGGCGGCCGACAAGGTCGTCTACTCGCGCACGCTCGCCGAGCCGTCCACTGCCCGGACGCGGATCGAGCGCGACTTCGACCCCGAGACCGTCCGCGAGATGAAGGCGTCGGCCGGGCGCGATCTCGCCATCGGCGGGCCGGGGCTCGCCGCCCATGCGCTCCGGGCGGGGATCGTCGACGAGTGCCAGCTGTTCCTCGTGCCGGTCGTGGTCGGCGGCGGTACCCGGGCGCTGCCAGACGGCCTCCGCCTCGACCTCGAGCTCCTCGACGAGCGCCGCTTCGAAAGCGGCGCCGTCTATCTGCGCTATCGGTCGCGGTAGACGGTCTGCGCGTCGAGGCCGCGCTCCACCCCGGGCGGGAGCTCGCCCGAGCCGTGGGCGACGCCCTCGGCCAGGCCGCCGTGGAACTGGCCGTCCACGACGATGACGACGACGCCGAGCACGATGCCGGTCAGCCACCATCCGGACTCCGACAGAAGCATCACCATGCGACTCCCTCCGCTCGTGAGCTCGCCACGGCGACGTCTCCCCGGATCGTAACTTGCGTGGGCAACGTCGCATAGCCGGTAAAGTATGCTCTTCGCTTGGCCGCCCTCGACCGGGGCGGCGTTCCAGATCCTGGCAGGGGAGGAAGCATGAAGGGTGTTCGGAAGGGGGCATTCACGCTCGCCGTCGCCGCGGGGCTCTTCGTGGCCACGGGCTCGGCGTCGGCGTCGCCGGCCCACCACGGGAAGGTGACGTGCCACAGCGGCACGGTGAAGGCGGGCACGTACCGCTCGCTGACCATCGCCGGGTCGTGCACGCTCGCGAGGTCGGGCAAGGTGACGGTCCGCCACGACCTGGTGGTCGGGCGCGGGGCGTTCTTCAACGCCGCCACGGCGGCGACGCTGAACGTGCGGGGCGACGTCTGGGTCAGGGCACACGCGGTCACGATCCTCGGGTGCGCGCCCGATCTCGGCTGCGCGGCAACCTCGAACAACCACATCCGCGGAAACCTCACCGAGGTCGGCGCCTGGGCGACGATCGTCCACGGCACCACCACGCGCGGGGACGTCCGGTTCCTCGGCGGTGGCGGCAGCGAGGACTGCTCCATCACGCCCATCCTGGGACAGGCGCCGTACTACACGACGTACCAGGACGGCGCGATCGGGGGCGACTTCACCGCCCGCCGCCTGCACACGTGCTGGTTCGGCCTGATCCGGGTGCACGTGGGCGGGAACGCCCTGATGGTGGGCGGCCGGTTCGGCGATCCGGACGCCATGGAGGTCGTGACGAACGTGATCGGCGGCAACCTGGGGTGCTTCAACAACGTGCCGCAGGCCCAGGTGGGCGACTCGATGGGCGCGCCGAACATCGTCGGCGGCGAGAAGCGCGGGGAGTGCGCGACGCTCTAGCTGCGCTCGCGTGATCCCCGGGGGAGGCCCGCCTGCGCGGGGGCCTCCCCCGCGCGTCTCGGGGGTTACTTCGCCGGCAGCGAGCGGGCGTAGGCAACGCCGCGCTCGACCCACTCGCCGAGCGCCGCGTCGGAGGCGACGTCGCCGGTCGCGACCCGCAGCCAGCCCGGCATCTGCCTGCCGCGCATCTCCATCGGGTACGCCGGCGTCGCGGACACGAGCGCATCCGACTCGTCCGGATCGACCCGAACCATGATCCCGCCCTGCCCGCTCGCGGCGACAGCCATGTTCCCCCCGATCAGGAACGCGAGCCCCCCGAACATCTTCTTCTCGGTCAGGTCGGGCTCCGCGCCGATGCGGTCGCGGATGCGCTCGGCGAGCCCTTCGTCGTAGGCCATGCGCCGATGGTAGCGCCGCCGGGCGACGAGCAGGATGACGGTCCCCGTCATGGAGCTAAGGGGCCAGGCTTTCCGCCTGGATCGGTGCTCAGGGCGACCCAGGCCCAGTCCGCGAAGCACGTCGGGGTGTGGGAGACCCATTCGGGGCCTCCCACACCCCGATGGAGCTAAGGGGATTCGAACCCCTGACCTCCTGGGTGCGATCCAGGCGCTCTCCCAACTGAGCTATAGCCCCGCGAGGGCGCAAGTATAGCCCCGGGTCAGTCTCGACCCGATACGGGCGGGGCCGTCTCCGATCACGGCTCCGGCCGGCGTGTAAGCCCCTGCAGCAGGACCTCGATCGGCGACCGCCTCTGTCCCGCGAGCTCGCGCACCTTGCGGATCTCGCCCGCGAGGTCGTTGGCGCTGCGCACCGCGGAGTTCAGCTCCTGGGACGCTCGCAAGAGCGTTCGCGCCGTGCCGGGCCCACCGGCAACGGATCGCGCGGCACCCGGGAGACCACCGCCGAGGCGACGGCCGCTTCGCGACGCCAGCGCGGCCCCGGCCGCGAGGCCGGCGAGCGCTGCTCCTGCGGCGATCGCGGGCGTGGCGGACTTCTGCGCGGCACGGGTCGTCTTCTGGGCTCCCTGCTTGAGCAGGTCGGCGGAGCGGGAGCTTCCGCTCGAACCCGTCCTGCGCGTCGACCGGGAACCGTTCGCCGAAACCCGGCGCTGTTGGGTCTGGGCCATCGGATACCCCCTAGCGAGAGCTGGTCGTCTTCTGGCGGGTCGACCCCCGGCGAGCCGCGGGCCCGTTGATCTCCGACACCGGCACCTCGTCGTGCGCCATGTCGACTGTGAGGTCGCGCAGAAGGTCGCCGAGATACTTCTGCATGCGCTCCTCCTCGCGCAGGATGCTCCGGGCGAGCTGCGCGGTCTCCGAGTCGCCCACAGCGGTCGCGAGCGAGTCGATGACGGTGTACGTGGCGATCTCGTGCGCCTCCTCCTCGAACTCGACCCGGGCGTTGTGGACCATTCGCGCCTGCTCCCCGGCGCCGCGAACGACGTCGAGGGGCGCCTGGGCCGCGGCCTTCGCCTTCTGGAGCACGTCCTGCATACCCTGGGCCGCCTTCGAAACGCCTTCGGGCCCCGGGAGCGAGACCTGCGCGGGCGTGCCGCCGAGCTGCCTGATCCGCTTGGAGACCTCCCGTGCGTGGGACTTCGTCTCCTTCAGATGCTCCGTGAGGCGCTTCTCGTAGTCCGCCCGCGTGGTGGCCTGCAGGTGCTGCTCCAACGCGGCCGTGAGCTGCTGCTCCTTCGCATACGCCTCGTTCAGGAGCTCGACGATCTTGGTGTCGCGCACGGTGTCTGGCATCAAATTCCTCCTTCCCGTCGCTGCCGAATCCCGGTTCTACCCCGAATTGCCTGCGCACAAGCATGGGGTTAGAACCCCCCCGCCGCGGGTACAGACCGCAGGATCCTGGCGTCACATAGTCGGGGAGGGACTCATGGCAACGACGAAGCGATCTCGCGATAGCACTCGCAAGAGCACCGCAAAACGCTCCTCCAGCACCGCCGCATCGAAGCCGGCGTCGCGCACACGCGCTGCCAACACCGGCTCGGCCAAGAGCCGGGCCCAGGCTCCGAAGCCACGGACGGCGCGCAGCACCGCGAAGACCGCCCGCACGGGTTCGGCGACCGGCAGCAAGCGGACGAATTCGAGAACTTCGAGCTCCGGGACGGCGCAGTCGCGGAACGGATCCGGGCGGACGGCGAAGCCGCGCTCGAGCAGCACGGCCGGCTCCCAGAACGGCGCGCGCAGCCGTACGGCCGCACGGACGCAGGACGGCATGGCCGACAAGCTCAAGCAGACCGGCACCGCCGTCCGTCAGGCAGCGGACAAGGCGGGGCGCCCCACAATCACCGTGGCGGCGGCGGTCGCCGGGATCGCCGCCGGGGGGCTCGCATTTCGGCAGCGGCACGCAGCGGCGTCAGACGGCGTGACGGCGCGATCCATGACCATGCTTCAGGACGTCGATCCGAAGGCGGTCCTGGAAGGCCTCGGCAAGGCAACCGTCCAGCTGAGCCAGCGCAGCAGGAGCCTCGCCCGGGACATCGATCGGGTCGCCCAGCAGGCGGAACGGGTCGGCAAGATCCTGTCGTAACGCGCTCCGGCGCCGGCTGCGAGAGCTCGCGGACGTTGCAGGGTATGCTCTCGGACATCGATGAGGCGGCCCACGCCGGCCCCGAGCACCTCGATCCCGCCTACGTGGCCGCGTACGACCGCAAGGCGGGCTTCGACCCGGCGGAGGATCTCGCCGTGCTTCGCTCCCGCGGCTTCGGGCCGGGCTCGGCGCTGATCGACTTCGGCGCCGGTACCGGGACGTTCGCGCTGGCCGCCGCCCCGTACTGCAAGCGCGTCATCGCGGTCGACGTATCGCCGGCGATGGTGGAGGCGATCCGGGCGAACGCCGCGTACGCCGGGGCGGAGAACGTGGTGGCCGTCCAGGCGGGCTTCCTGGGCTATGCGCACACCGGCGGGCCGGTGGACGCGATCTACACCCGGAACGCGCTCCACCATCTGCCCGACCTGTGGAAGGCGATCGCGCTCCGCCGCGTGGCCGGCCTGCTCGTCGAGGGCGGGACGTTGCGGCTTCGCGACCTCGTCTTCTCCTACTCCGCGGCCGACGCGCAGGCGGGCATCGGCCGGTGGATCGACGCGACCGCCTACGAGGATCCGGCCGCCGGATGGACGCGTGCGGAGCTGGAGGCGCACGTCCACGACGAGCACAGCACGTTCACATGGCTGCTCGAGCCGATGCTCGTCCAGGCCGGCCTCGAGATCGTCCAGTCCGCGTACGCACCGATCGGGGCGTACGCCGAGTACACCTGCGTCAGGTCGTGAGGATCATCTGCCGCTTGGCGCTGCCGTCCACGTTCTCGAGCGTGACCCAGCACCGGTGCCAGGTCATCCCGGCCGGGATCACCGCGGTGAACGACGACTTCCCTGCGTCCGGCGTGTTGAACGTGACGGCGGAGACGTTCTCGCCACCTGGGGTCCGGAACCACATCTCGTAGTACTGGCCGGCGTGCGCAGGCGGGAGTCCCGTGGTGGTGACCCGCATCTTCCGCACGCCGTCGTGGGGGCCGCTGAAGTCGACCTCGGCCGTCGCGCCCTGCGGCCCGTGCAGCGCGACCGAGAACTGGGTCGCGAAGCCACCTCCCCCACTGGTGAGGGCGAGCACGAGCGCCGCAGCCGCGGTCGCCCCGAGGGCGGCGGCGCCGGAGGCCACCGGCCACCATGCCTTCCAGCGGCGCGTGCGGGACACGCGAACCACCGGTGCGGGCGCCCCGAGCGCGGCGTTGCGGGCAGCGATCGCCGCGGCCGCGGGCACGGCGTCGGGCGCCGGGGTGCGCTGCAGCATGCGCTCGACGCGCTCGAGATCCGCCTCGTTGCTCAC
>JBKPMQ010000294.1:0-7758 GCA_046732235.1 Actinomycetota bacterium | reverse complement strand
ATCCAGAACGGCGCCGGCTACGACGCGTTCATCGGCAAGCTCGAGGCCGCCGCCCCGAGCAGCGACCGCGTCGTCGTCACCGTCGCCGACGTCCTCGGGATTCGCGGCGCCGACGCGAACCCGCACCTGTGGTACGACGTGCCCCGGCTCGATCGGATCTGCGGGGCGATCGCCGCCGGGCTCGAGCGGGCCGACCCCCGCCACGGGGCGGCCTACCGGGAGGGATTGCGCCGGTTCGAGCGACGGCTCGCGCCGCTGCGGCGCGCGGTGGCCGCGATCCGCGCCCACGACGGCGGGGCGCCCGTCGCCTACACCGAGCCGGTGCCGGCCTACCTGCTCACGGCCGCCGGCCTGCGCGATCTGACGCCGCCCGCGTTCTCGCGCGCGATCGAGGACGGCACCGAGCCGACGGCGGCCGCGGTGGCGGACATGACCGCCCTCCTTACGGGGCACCGGGTGCGCGCGCTGCTCCTGAACACGCAGGCGGTCTCGCCGATCACGACTCGCATCCGCTCGGCCGCGGTCGCGGCCGGCATCCCCGTGGTCGGCGTCACCGAGACGCTCCCGGCGGGGGAGACGTTCCAGGCCTGGCAGCGGCGCCAGGTGCAGGCACTGGCGCGGGCGCTCGACCGGTGAGCGGCGGCCCCCGTCCCGTCGTCGAGGCCCGGGGGCTGCGCCTGCAGTTCGGCCCCCGGCTCCTGTGGGACGACCTCGGGTTCGACCTCCACGAGGGCGAGTTCCTGGCCGTGCTCGGGCCCAACGGCACCGGCAAGACGTCGCTCGTCCGCATCCTGCTCGGGCTCCTCACATCCGCGGCCGGATCGGTGCGCGTGTCCGGCCGCGATCCGGCGCTCGCCCGCGCCGACGTGGGCTACGTGCCCCAGCAGCACGCCTTCGACCCGGACGCCCCGCTGCGGGGCTGCGACCTCGTCCGGCTCGGCCTGGACGGCCATCGCTGGGGCCTGGGCCTTCGCTCGCGCGGCTCGGAGGAGCGCGTGCGCCGGGCGCTCGCCGACGTCGGCGCGACGAACTACTGCGACGTGCCGGTGGGACGGCTCTCGGGCGGCGAGCAGCAGCGGCTGCGGATCGCCCAGGCGCTCGTCTCCGATCCGGCCCTGTTGCTGGCCGACGAGCCGCTGCTCTCGCTCGACCTGGCCTCGCAGCGGATCGTCGTCGACCTGCTCGACCGCCGCCGCCGCGAGGCGGGCACCCCGGTCGTGTTCGTCACCCACGACGTGAACCCGATCCTGCGCGTCGCCGACCGCGTCCTCTATCTGGCGCCGGGTCGGTGGGCGATGGGCACGCCGGCCGAGGTGCTCACCACCGAGACCCTCTCGGGGCTCTACGACACGCCGGTCGACGTCCTGCACGTCCGCGGCCGCATCGTCGTGGTCGGGACGCCGGACGACGAGGGAGTGCACCACCACGAGCACGCGCACGCGGGGACGCACTGATGTTCACGGAGCTGCTCGGCCAGCACTTCGTTCACACGGCGCTGCTGGCGGGCGCGGTCGTCGCGGTGGTCAGCGGCGCCATCGGGACGTTCGTTGTCACCCGCGGGGCGAGCTTCGCGGTGCACGCCATCTCCGAGCTCGGCTTCACCGGCGCCGCCGCGGCGCTCGTCCTGGGCATCGACCCCGTCGCCGGGATGCTGGCCGGCTCCCTGCTCGTCGGCGGCGTGCTCGGCCTGCTCTCCCTGCGCGGCCGCGAGCGCGACAGCGCCATCGGCGCGGTGCTCGCGTTCGGGCTCGGAGTGGGGGTGCTCTTCCTAAGCCTCTACCAGGGCTACGCGACCGAGGCCACCAACCTGCTCTTCGGCAGCATCGTCGGCGTGAGCGACCGCCAGCTCGCCGTGCTCGCGGTCGTGGCTGCGATCGTCCTCGCGGGGATTGCGGCGGCCTACCGGCCCCTGCTCTTCTCGAGCATCGACCCGGAGGTGGCCGAGGCCCGCGGCGTGCCGCTGCGCGCGCTCTCGGTGCTGACGTTTCTCCTGCTTGCCCTGACCACGGCCGAGGCCATCCAGGTGGTCGGCGTGCTGCTCGTGCTCACGCTGGTGATCACGCCGGCGGCGGCGGCGCAGCGGCTGACGGCGAACCCGGCGACCGCGATCCTGCTCTCGATCGTGATCGCCCTCGTGGCCACCGAGGGAGGGATCCTGCTCAGCCTGCAGCAGCCGTGGCCGACGAGCTTCTTCATCAGCACGATCTCCTTCGCCGCCTATCTCGCCGCTAGGATGAGGGCATGGTCGCTGTGAGCAGTCGCCGCTTTACCCCGCCCCGGCCGCAGGCTGGGGTGGCGGCGCGCGCTCGCTCGTAGCCGAGCACACATCGCCCGCTCCTCCCAGCCGCCCCGCGGCCGGGGCGTCGTGTCCCGCCCTGGAGACGAGGAGGAACCGGCGATGCCGACCACAATCACACCCGCTGAGCTCGACCGCGCGCTTGCGCTGCGCGACCTGTCCGACCCCGACCGCGGCCCGCATGCGATGCAGCTGCTCGTGGACGCGATCGCCGATGCCCTGGAAGGAGCCTGGGGCTGCCCCGTGCGCATGTACCGGGGCGGGCCGGTCGTCACGGTCGAGGACAACTACGGCGTCCTCGGCTACCCGGCCGATGCGCCCGCCCGGGAGGCGCGCTATTCCCGCTACGTGGACGCCAACCACATGCTGCGGGCGCATACGACGGCGATGGTGCCCGCGGCGCTGCGCGCGCTCGCGGACGCGCCCGACCAGGTCGTCGCCTGCTCCGGGCTCGTCTACCGGCGCGACGTCGTCGACCGGCTCCACGTCGGCGAGCCGCACCAGCTCGACCTGTGGCGGGCGCGCCGCGACGCGCCGCTCAGGGAGGCCGACCTGGACGAGATGGTCGAGCTCGTCGTCGCGGCCGTCCTGCCCGGCGCCGAGTGGCGGACCCTGCGCACGACGCATCCCTACACGACGGCCGGGCGCGAGGTCGAGGTGCTCGTGGGCGGCGAATGGGTCGAGCTGCTCGAGTGCGGGCTCGCGGGGACGCACGTGCTCGCCGCCGGCGGCCTCGACGGCGGCCGCTGGAGCGGGCTCGCGCTCGGCCTCGGCCTCGACCGCGCCGTCATGCTGCGCAAGGGGATCGGCGACATCCGCCTCCTGCGCTCCGACGATCCGCGCGTGGCGGGCCAGATGCGGACGCTCGCGCCCTACCGGGAGGTGAGCTCGATGCCGCCGACCGCCCGCGACCTCTCGATCGCGGTGGCCGCCGGCGTGGATGCCGAGGAGCTCGGCGACCGCGTGCGCCGGGCGCTCGACCCGGGGGACCTGGACGCGGTCGAGGAGGTGGGGATCGTGGCCGAGACGCCGCGTGCGGACCTCCCACCACAGGCGATCGCACGCATCGGCCTGCGGCCGGGGCAGAGGAACGTGCTCCTGCGGCTGGTGCTCCGGCATCCCACCCGGACGCTGACGGCGCCGGAGGCAAACCGCATCCGCGACCGCGTCTACGGCGCCGTCCACGAGGGCGACGCCCATCAGTGGGCCGGTGCGGTTCGCGGATGATGCGCTGAACGGACGTCGCCCGGGTCAGGCCTGAGCGCTCAGCGAAGAGCCTGTTCGAACCGGGGGTCGTCGCGTACCGCGGCGAAGTCGTCGTCTCTGCGTGCGTCCTCGCGGAATCGCGGGCGCAGCTCGACGGACCGCCGCAGGTGGGCGAACGTGTCGTCGCTGGTGTCGCCGGCGAGCGTTGCGAAGCACGCGTAGTTGTAGTGCAAGCCCGCGTGGTCCGGCATGTGCTCGAGGGCACCACGGACCGCCCCGAGCGCGTCGGCATACCGCTGTTCGCCGTAGGCCGTCATGGACTCGCTGTGGAACTGCCACGCGTCACCCCAATCAACTCCCTGGTACGCCTCGCCGGGTGTGGCGCCGACGACGAGGACGGTTCCGTCACCGGTCGCCTTCCGCCGCGACTCCGGCCCGACGAACACGAGTGTTCCCGGCCGCGCGTCGACCGCCTCGCCGTCCACCTCGAACGTCACCTTCCCGTCGAGTACGATGTACAGCTCCTCCTGGCCCGACCCGGCCTCGTCGTGGTCATTGACCAGCGAGCCGTCCTCCCTGGGAGTGAACGCGTTGATTCCGAACGCGTGGATCCCGAGGTGCTCGCGCACCGGAATATCCGTGCCGCGCCGCTCGATGTCGTCGAGGTGCGCGACTCGCCAGTTCGGCTTGCCGTTCATCCGATCACCTCCTATCGGGCGCGTCGGTGCGAGTCCTCGAATCGCCACGCCGCGCGAACGCTACGCACAGTAGCCCGAACCACCACGATCGGCTGGGCCAGCGTTGGTCACCGGCGGTGGGAAACCTGTCAGAACGGCCGGGACGCCGCCGGCCGAGGCGTTCGACGCCGCCGCCGCCTCACTACACTGAGGGGCGATGGACGCGACGGCGACGCTCACGCGCGGCTTCGAGCTGCCACTGGAGCCGCGCCTCCCGCGGATCGGCGCTGTCGACGCCGTGGCGCTCGAGGCGCGGGCGGCCGACCTCGCGAAGCGCTCGATCAAGCGCGAGTCGAAGCTGGCCGCGCTCGACCTGATCGTGCGCATGACCGACCTCACGACCCTCGAGGGCGCGGACACGCCCGGCAAGGTCGCCGCGCTGTGCCAGAAGGCCGTGCGGCCCGACCCCGTCGACCCCAGCGTGCCCTCGGTCGCCGCCGTCTGCGTCTACCCGAACCTCGTGCCCGCCGCCCGGGAGCGCCTCGGCGCCGACCGGACTGTGCGCATCGCCTCCGTCGCGACGGCGTTCCCGTCCGGCCAGTCGCCGATCGAGGTGAAGCTGGCCGACGTGCGTGCCGCCGTCGAGATGGGCGCCGACGAGGTCGACATGGTCATCGACCGCGGCGCGTTCCTCTCCGGCCGCTACGCCAGGGTGTACGACGAGATCGTGCGCGCGAAGGAGGCGGCCGGCCCGGCGCACCTGAAGGTGATTCTCGAGACGGGCGAGCTCGGCACCTACGACAACGTCCGCCGGGCGTCGCTGCTCGCGATGGCCGCCGGGGCGGACTTCATCAAGACGTCGACCGGGAAGGTCAGCCCGGCGGCGACGCTGCCGGTGACGCTGTGCATGCTCGAGGCGATCCGCGACGTCGAGGCCGAGACCGGCCGGGCGGTCGGCATGAAGCCGGCCGGCGGCATCCGCCACGCCAGGCTCGCGATCCAGTACCTCTGCGTGCTGCACGAGACGCTCGGCCGCGAGTGGCTCACGCCCGAGCGGTTCCGCTTCGGGGCGTCGTCGCTCGTGAACGACGTGCTGATGCAGATCCGCAAGCAGAAGACCGGCGCCTACCAGTCGCCCGACTACTTCACGATCGACTGATGTCCGAGATCGAACACCGCCCGCCGGCGGCGCCGGCCCCGCTCGAGTGGGAGTACGCCCCCGCCCCGGAGTCGCGCGACATCGTCTCGTTCCGCGAGCGGTACGGGCTCTACATCGGCGGCGAGCTGGTGGAGCCGCGCTCCGGCGTGTGGTTCACGACCAGCTCGCCGGCCGACGAGTCGCCGCTGGCCGAGGTCGCGCAGGCGGGCCCGGAGGACGTCGACCTCGCCGTCGGCGCCGCCCGGGCGGCGTACGAGGACGGCTGGTCGGGCCTGCGCCCGGCAGAGCGGGCCAAGTACCTCTTCCGGATCGCGCGCATCCTCCAGGAGCGGGCCCGCGAGCTGGCGGTCGCCGAGTCGCTCGACGGCGGCAAGCCGATCAAGGAGTCGCGCGACGTCGACCTCCCGCTGGCGGCGGCGCACTTCTTCTACCACGCCGGCTGGGCGGACAAGCTCGAGTACGCGTTCCCGAACCGCACGCCGCGGCCGCTGGGCGTCGCCGCGCAGATCATCCCCTGGAACTTCCCCCTGCTGATGCTCGCCTGGAAGGTGGCGCCGGCGCTCGCGTGCGGGAACACCGTCGTGCTCAAGCCGGCCGAGACGACCCCGCTCACGGCGCTCCTGTTCGCGGACGTCTGCCGCCAGGCGGAGCTCCCCGCCGGCGTCGTCAACATCGTGACCGGCGACGGCTCGGCCGGCGCCGCGCTCGTCCGCCACGAAGGCATCGACAAGCTCGCGTTCACGGGGTCGACCGACGTCGGCAAGGCGATCCAGCGCGAGCTGGCCGGGCGCGGCGTCCCGCTCACGCTCGAGCTGGGCGGCAAGGCGGCCAACATCGTCTTCGACGACTGCGCCCTCGACCAGGCCGTCGAGGGGATCGTGAACGGGATCTACTTCAACCAGGGGCACGTCTGCTGCGCCGGCTCGCGGCTGCTCGTGCAGGAGTCGATCGCCGAGCCCCTGATCGGGAAGCTGAAGCGGCGGCTGGGGACGCTCCGGGTCGGCGACCCGCTGGACAAGAACACTGATGTCGGCGCGATCAACTCCCGCGCCCAGCTCGACAAGATCCGGGAGCTGGTCGCGAGCGGCGAGGCCGACGGCGCCGAGATCTACCAGCCGCCGTGCGTGCTCCCCGAACGGGGCTACTGGTTCGCGCCGACCGTGTTCACGAACGTCGCCCAGTCGAGCCGGATCGCGACCGAGGAGATCTTCGGCCCGGTGCTCTCCGTGCTCACGTTCCGCACGCCGGACGAGGCGGTCGAGAAGGCGAACAACACCGCCTACGGGCTCTCCGCCGGCGTGTGGACGGAGAAGGGCTCGCGCATCCTGTGGATGGCCGCCCGGCTGCGCGCCGGTGTCGTCTGGGCGAACACGTTCAACCGCTTCGACCCCGCCTCGCCCTTCGGCGGCTACAAGGAGTCCGGTTTCGGGCGCGAGGGCGGCCGCCACGGCCTCGAGGCGTATCTGAGGTTCGACGGGTGACGCGCCTCCCGGTGCGCAAGACGTACAAGCTCTACATCGGCGGCGCGTTCCCGCGCTCCGAGTCCGGCCGGACGTACGAGGCGGAGGGCCAGAACGTCGCCCGGGCCTCGCGGAAGGACGCGCGCGACGCCGTCCGGGCGGCGCGCTCGGCGCTCGGGAAGTGGTCGGGCGCGACGGCGTACAACCGCGGCCAGGTGCTCTACCGCCTGGCCGAGATGATGGAGACGCGCGTCGGCGATCTCGCGGCGGTGTGCTCGGGAGAGGACGAGGTCGAGCGCTCGATCGACCGCGTCGTCTGGTACGCGGGCTGGTCGGACAAGCTGGCCCAGGTGCTCGGGGGCGCGAACCCGGTCGCGGGGCCGTACTTCAACTTCACGATCCCGGAGCCGACCGGCGTCGTCGCGATCGTCGCCCCGCCCGAGCCGGCACTCGAGGGGCTGGTCTCGCGGCTGCTGCCCGCGCTCGTCGGCGGGAACACGGCGGTCGTCGCCGCCTCGCGCGAGCATCCCCTGGCGGCCGTGGAGCTGGCCGAGGCGGTCGCGACGAGCGACATGCCGGGGGGCGTCGTGAACATCCTCACCGGCTACCCGGGCGAGATCGCGCCCGTCCTCGCGGCCCACATGGACGTGAACGCGCTCGACCTGACGGGCGCGGACGGCGATGCCGCGACCGAGCTCGAGCGGCTCGCGGCGGCGAACATCAAGCGGGTCGTGCGCGGCGTCGCGACGGGGCAGAGCCTGTGGGAGATCGAGCCCCTCGTCGAGGCGAAGACCGTCTGGCATCCGATCGGCGTGTGACGTGTCCGACTCGGGCCCGGGCCCCGACATCGTCGTCACGGCGATGTTCGCCGCGGCGGCGTTCCTCGCGGTGCTCGCGTGCCTCCCGGCGGCGCGGCTCGGGAACGCCGTAGGCCCCGTCGCGGCGGCCGTCGTCGTGCTC
>JBKPMQ010000293.1:0-22319 GCA_046732235.1 Actinomycetota bacterium | reverse complement strand
GCCCTGCACAGGGCGAGCTGACGTCAGCCGGCTTCCGCGCCGGCCGCCCGGGGCCTGGCCGGCACGGCCCACGTGCGGCGACGCGTCGGGTCGCTACGGGCGGGATGGTACGCCGACGCCGCCTCTCGAACGCGGGAGGCGGGGCCGCGGGAGAAGCCCGGGTGTGACCTCGGCGTAGGCGGCGTAGTCCGGGAACTCCCGGACCAGCGCCCGTTCCTCCAGCCGCATGCGGGCATGTTGGCAACAGGCGAAGGCCGCCCCGGCGCCCAGGTTTCGCGGGCTGGGATTCGCGAGGATCAACCCGAGGCAGGCGGTCAGCTCACCGAGGTAGAGCGGGTGCCGAACGAACCGGTAGGGCCCGGCCGTGACCAGACCGCGTACCTCCGGAAGAACGCTGAAGCAGCGGCCGAGCCAGACGATGGCGATCACCATCATGAAGCCACCTGTCAACGAGACGAAGTCCCCGGCCACCACGAGCTGGGTCGTGCTATCGGCTCCGGGCAGCTGGATCAACGCGACCGCGCCAAGGGCTCCGACACACCAGGCGACCGCGGACGGCGCACGCGCGGGCCGGCTGGCCGGCGCGCGCAGGATGAGGAGCGCCGCGAACGCGGCGAACACGGCGGCCCGAAGCAGGATGAAGACGGCGACCGACCACGCGTGTCCGGTTGGCGCTTCGAACGCCCGGCCGAAGGCGGCCTGCGCCATGTCTGCATTGACGCAGAAGGCGGCTGCGAATGGTGTCGCGACGAGGAGCTTCTTCGTCATCTGCCCTGGATGGCGCCGACGAACGTGAACACGGCCGGTGCGAGAAGGAGGATGAAGATCGCCGGGAAGATGAAGAAGATCAGAGGGAACAGAATCTTGATCGGCGCCTTCTGCGCCCGCTCCTCCGCCATGGCTCGGCGGCGCTTCCGCATCTCGGAGGCGAGGTTGCGCATGATCTGACCGATGGAGACCCCGAGCGCCTCGCCCTGGAGGACCGCCCGGACGAACGAGCGCACGGCCGGCGTGTCGCAGCGCTCGAGCAGGTTGCGCAACGCCTCGTCGGTCGAGAGCCCGAGCGTCTGCTCCTGAATCGTCAGGCGGAGCTCCTCGCCGAGCGGGCCCTCAAGCCGTGAGGCGGCCAGCTGCAGCGATCCGCTGAAGCCCATGCCGGCCTCGATGGTGACGACCAGCAGGTCGATGAGCTCGGGCAGGTCGTATTCGATCCGCTCGAACCTGCGCCGGATGCGGTTGTTTACGACCACCATCGGGGCCTGCCAACCGGCGAGCGTGGCGAGGACGATTCCGAGGAGTACGAGCGCCGGTGCGATCCCGGCGCCGGACGACGCCCACAGCCAGGCGAGCGGCGTGAAGGCCGTCGCAAGCACGCGGTAGCCGGTGAACCTCCGCGGTGCCACGGAATAGAGGCCGGCCGACATGAGCTTCGTTCGGAGATCGGTCTCGGCGCTCCCGCGGCCGAGTCGCGCGGCGAACAGGTTCCCGAGCGTCGACGCAATCGAATCGAGTGCGCCACGCACGGCTCCTCCCGCCGCCGCCGCATCGTCGGTGCGCGCGGTGAACCCGTAGGCCTGGATCTGGTTGAGCGTGTCGGCCGTGCGCACGCGTGGCAGGGTGAGCGCGCGAGCGAGGGCGGCCACGGCGAGTCCGATCAGGCCCAGTCCGATGAGGAGTACGAGAATCATTGGCTCACACCTTGATGTTGACGATGCGTTTGATGAGGAATGACCCCGTGGCGACGAGAATGCAGGCGAGGACGATGAAGAGCCGCCCCAGCGTTGTCCCGTACAGGGGCTCGAGATAGGTGGGGTTGATCGCGGTGATCGCCGCCGCCAGCACGAGCGGCAGGGCGGTGACGATCCATCTCGACATCCGTCCCTGCGCCGTCAGGGTCTTCACAAGTCGGCGCAGCGCGAAGCGTTCGCGGACGGTCTCCGTGACCCGGTCGAGCACCTCGGCGGTGTTCCCGCCGGTATCGCGTTGGAGGGTTGCCACGAGCGCCACCTGGGCGAGGTCCTTGTTGGCCATCCGGGTCACGACGCGCGTGAGCGCATCCTCCAGCGGCACACCAAGCTGTTCGTCGGCGATGACACGCCGGAACTCGCTCTGTGACGGCTCGGGTGAATCCTCCACGACCACCGAGAGCGCGCCGATGAAGCTGTGGCCGGCCCGCATCGCGGACGCAAGCACCTGGAGATTGTCGGGGAGCTGCTGGGCGAACAGATGCTGCTTGCGCTCGACCAGGCGGCGGACGGCTGACCTCGGCACGAGCAGCACGCCCAGACCGAGCACCCCGAGCGGAAGAATTCCCGTCACGGCGGCAGCGAACCAGCCGACGAGCACCGCCCCGATGACGGTCGCGAGTGCGAGCTGTCCCGGAGTGATGGGGATGTCTGCGACTTCGAGCTCCTCTTTGAACCGCAACCACCAGCGGGTGCGCTCGAGCGACCGGTCCGCTCCATCCGAGATCTTCTGGGCGAAGACGCTGCTCTGCTTGCGGTCCGTCTTCGGCCGGCGAAGGGTGACGAACTCGGCCATCCGAGTCCGCAGGGACGTTTGCCGTGGGCGCAGCGCAGCCGACACGATCCACCCGATCAGGAGGGAGCAGACGAGGACGGTCGAGGCGAGTGCGAGGTTCGAGCGCCAGAACCACTGGCTGAACGGCCGGTGGTAGACGCCGCCAGATCGAGCCGGAGCGGGCGTGCGGTAGGTGACGTCGCTCCCTCCCGCGAATCCCGGAACGTCGACGTGAACATGGACCAGCGTGCCCGCCGGGGCGCCTGAGCGGTAGCGAATGACGTAGTCGTTGGCGAGTCGGCTCCCGATCGCCTCGTAGATTCGCGCCAGGTCAGCTGGTGACGTGGCCTCCGAGTAGGTCCCGTGGGCATCGGTTGCCAGCGTGCGCAGCGCCGAGCGGTCGAACGTCCGGGACCGGAGCCCGACGGTGAAGAGCCGTACTCCAGCCGCCCGGGCGTTCGCAGATGCACGTGCCTCGCTCGCGCGGCTTCCCGTATCGGATCCGTCTGAGAGAACGACGATCGAGCCCGAGCGGATTCTGGTGGTCTTCAGCAGGCTGGTCGCGGCAGCGACGGCGTCGTAGATGTGAGTACCCTCGCCGAGTGCCGGATTCGTGGCCAGAGCGTGGTCCACCGCAGACTGGTCGCTCGTGAACGGCAGGACAACCGTTGGCCGGCTGTTGAACGTGACGATGGCGATCTGCTCCGATGGGTTGCGCTCGTTGGCGAACGTGCGCGCGGCGGCCACGGCGCCGCGAATGGCGGCGCCGTGCATGCTCTTGCTGGCGTCGATGACCAACACGACGCCGAAGTCGCGTGTACCCGCCTGTCTGGCCGGGAGGACGGAGACGTCGCGGATCTGGCGTCCGTTCTCGTGGACGACGACGGAGCCTTTCGACAGACTCGTCGCGGTTGGCAGGGAGAGCACGTAGGCGCGGTCGGGGAACGTCGTCCCGCGGAGAGGAACGAGCCGGGTCGTCGCCCCTTGGGCGCTGGTCACCGCGGTCAAGGCCGCGACGATGAGAAGCGCAGGGAGCCAGGCGAGTGAGCGCTTCATCGAGCCGCCGCTCCTGTCGGAATCGTTGATGCGCCGTATCCGCTCTGGAAGAGCGTTACCGGCAGCGAGATCCCCCGCTTCTCGAACTTGTGCACGAACGTCGGTCGCAGGCCTGTGGACCGAAGCGATCCGACGACGGCGCGGTCTTCGGTCACGTGGTCGACACGGAACTCGAAGATGTCCTGCATGGTGATGACGTCCGACTCCATTCGCTGCACCTCGGTGATCGCCGTCACTCGACGCGAGCCGTCCTCGACTCGTTCGAGGTGGATGATGAGGTCGATCGCCGAGGCGACCTGCTGGCGGATCGCCCTCATCGGCAGGTCGAATCCCGCCATGAGCACCATGGTCTCCACTCGTGACAGCGCATCGCGCGTGGAGTTGGCGTGCACCGTGCACAGCGATCCGTCGTGGCCGGTGTTCATCGCCTGCAGCATGTCCAGCGCCTCGGCGCCGCGTACCTCGCCGACGATGATCCGGTCCGGACGCATGCGCAGCGAGTTTCGGACCAGCTCCCGGATCGCGATCTCGCCCTCGCCCTCGATGTTCTTGGGCCGTGCCTCGAGGCGAAGGACGTGCCGCTGGTTCAGTCGCAGCTCGGCAGCGTCCTCGATCGTGACGATCCGATCAGCATCGGGGATGGCGGAGGAGAGCGCGTTCAGGAGCGTCGTCTTGCCGGTCCCGGTTCCGCCGGATACGAGCACGTTCAGCTTGGCGAGCACGCACCGCTGGAGGAACTCGCTCGTCTCCGTGCTAAGGGTTCCAAGGCGGATCATGTCGCTCAGGTCCAGCCGCCGCTTGCTGAACTTGCGAATCGTGACCAGGGGCCCGCTCAGCGACAGCGGTGGGATGACTGCATTGACGCGGCTGCCGTCCGGCAGGCGGGCGTCGACCATCGGAGATGACTCGTCGATGCGCCTACCGACCTGCGCGACCATCTTGTTGATGATCCGACGGAGGTGCGACTCGTCGGCGAACCGCACCGTGGTTTCGTAGAGCCGGCCTTGACGCTCGACCCAGACGTCGTGTGCGCCGTTGACCATGATCTCGGTCACGGTGTCATCGGCGAGCAGACGCTCCAGCGGTCCGTGGCCGAGGATGTCGTCTGCGATCTCGGCAGCGACACGGTCGCGGTCTTCGCGTGAGAGCCCGCTCTCGCGGACGAGATGCGAGCGGATGTCGCTCGCCACCCGGTCACGCATGGCGAGCGGATCCATGTTGGTGTTGAAGAGCTGCGGGCCGAGGTCGCCGATCACCGCCAGATGCAGGCGGTTCTTCAGCTCCGAGAACGGATCGTCGCCGGTCGCAGCGACGACCGGCCGGGTGGTGGAGAGGCGCTCCTGCAGATCCATGTCAAGCCGCCTTTCGTGTCTTGCGCATTCCGAGCCACCGCCGCCGGGTCGCACCGGCCGGGGCCGGCGGGGCGTAGATTGCCGCCAGCTGGCGGTACGCGCGAGCCGCGTTGGAGCGCGGCTTGGCCTGGACGATCGGGTGCCCCTGGTTGACCGCCTTCGGAATGTCGCGGTCGCTGGGGATGGTGACGTCGGGCCTGCGTCCGACGATCTCCAGGATGTCCACCTGCGTGACGCCGACGTTGGTGTCGGCCCGATTGAGGACAAACGTGATCCGGCCCGGGTCGTACCCCATCAGCTCGAGTGTCTCCAGTCCCAGCTTGGTGTTCTTGAGAGACAGGGAGTCGAGCATCGCCACCATGCAGAGATGGGTGGACGTGTCGATCGAGGCGATGACCTCGGGAGTGAACCCAGGGGGCGTGTCCACGATCACGTAGTCGTGCGACGTACGCAGGGCGGCGTAGACGTCGCGCAGGAACTGGGTCGAGATCGCGCTCGCGTGATCCGGACGTGATGGCGCCATCAGCACCCGAGCTCCGGAGCGGTGCTTCGCGAGGTAGCCGTCGACCTTCTCGGCGTCGAGCGTGCCGCCCGACTTGACTAGGTCATGGATGGTCCGCTCCGGGGAGAGGCCGAGCGAGAGCCCGACATCCCCGAACTGGAGATCGAGGTCGACGATCGCGACCCGATGGCCCGCGGACGCCAGGCCGACACCGAGATTGCAGGCGGTGAGCGTCTTCCCTGTACCACCCTTCGGACCCAGCACGCAGATCATCGGAGATGTGGCCACGCCCGTCCCGATCGCGCCGTGCTTGCGGGCGACGGCCTTCTCGAGCGTGAAGCGAACGCGGTCCGGTGACTCCGGAAGCGTGAGAATGTCGTCGGCGCCGGCCTCGAACGCCCGCCGGACGAACCCGTTCGGCGTGCCGGTGTAGAGCACGACCACCGGGCGCTCGGGCCGCTGCTTGACGGCCCCGTCGATCAGGAAGACCGCCCGCTCGGAGTCGCTGCCGCAGGCGACGACAAGGAGATCCATCGGCGTCTCCTGCATGGTCGTCCAGCCCTCGTCCAGGCCGTGCACCATCCCGACGATCTCGAACTGCGGGTCGACGGGGATCGCGGTCGCGACGCTGTCGTGGTCGACGTCGGCGTCGATCGCGATGAGTGTCTTGATGGGGCGGTTCACCGATGGCCTCCGAACGACCGCAGCTCGATCACGGGCTTGATGCCGAGCAGCTCGGTCTCGATCGTGACGATGCTGGGCACCGTCTGCTTCGCGCCCGACTGCGGCCGCAGCGTGAGCCAGACCTTGCCGTTGTCGACGGCGAACGCGACGTTGTCAGCCTGGCTGTCGGTGAGACGCAGGACGACGTTGCTGTTCGTGCCTGCCCCGATTCCCGACGGGGTGCTGGAGGGCGCCTGGAGCACCAGGGCGTCCTGGATGATCCGCTTGAGGACGGGCCGGGGCTGTCCGCCGTTCGAGACGGGGACGCCGTTGGCTCCGACCTGGACGACGTTGAAGTCGGCCATCACGTCGACCCGGTCACCCGGATGCACGAGGCCGATCAGGCCGTGGGCGGCGTCGAGCGGCACCGCGACGGCGCGCTCGGTGCCGGAGTACTGGTAGTTCAGCGCGTCGGACGGCTTGGTCTCGAATTCCGACGTGGTGAGCTGCTGACCCGCATAGATGTTCTCGGTCGCCACCCGTCCGGTGAGCGCCGACGGGTCCGAGATCGCGCCGCTCTTCACCTGGTTGCGCGGCACGTTCGTGGTCTGGAACATCGCCTGGGCGCCGATCTGGTCGCCGGGCGTCCCCTTGTGGATCAGCTGCTTGGCCACGAGCACGGTGACCGGCTTGGTGGAGGCGTTGACGCTGTCCTTGTACTGCGAGATGAATATCAGCAGCGCCGCGGCCGCCAACAGCGCCGCGCCGCCCCCGACGATCAGGGTTCCGCCTCGGGTGGACATGAGCCTTTGCACGGGTTCCTTCCTCTCTGCCTAGTTTGTGAGCGTTGCCACGCACGTCCCGAAGCTGTTGAAGTCGCACGGCTGAGTGCCGCCGCCGCCGCTCGGGAGCGTGCCGATGTATTTGATGAAATGGCCGACGATGTAGCCGCTCGCCGCGGGATCGTCACCGGGACATCCGTTCCCGTTGCCGTTGTGACCCCACCCCGTGACGTAGAACGTGGCGAAGTTGTTGACGGGGACGATGTCGTTACCGCTGCCGGTGAAGGTACCGAACGGCGTCACGAAGACGGGCACGATGCGCGTGTCGTTCGGCGGCAGGTTCGGGAACGAGCTCCAGTTGTTGGGATGCTGGGCGCAGCTGCCGCCCTGGAGGATGCGCTGGTCCATCCCCTGGGTCACCTGACCGACGGATCCGCCCGTCTGCGTCTTGACGCAGTACCACGGCTGCGGCGTGCTCCAGAGGACGTTGTAGGCAGGGCACGCCTGTCCCGTGTTGATCGCATAGGTAGGCGAGCAGCCCTGCGTGATCTCGTCGCGCAGGGTGCTGACGGCCGGGTCGCAATCGATGGACTGGTTCTGGCTCCCGACGACGCGAAGTGACACCGGCGGCGAGCTGACCGACGTCGCGTTGGCGAGCGTTCCCAGAACCCCGATCCTGACCACGAGATTGTGCGTCGTGTTGAGGACGAACGAGTCCGCGTCGGGGCTCGTCCCCTCCAGGATCTGGGCGGCCTTGATCGGCCCCGAGCGGGCGTCGACGGCCGCGAAGGTGCGCTGGACGTTCGAGATCGTGCCGGTGCACGGGTTGCTGTTCTTCGTGGTGCAGGTGCCGAGCCCGGTGACTGAGCCGTTCGTCTCTGACCAGTTCAAGGAGATGTTTATGGGACCTCCGGCGGGAGCGACCGTGGCGGGGCTGCCGGTCGTCGACCAGTAGCCATTCGTCGGGTCGAATGTCATGGCGCACCCCAGGCTCTGTCCGGTCGTCGGGCAGCCCGGCGCGTTGACATAGACCTTCAGGCCCGCGTTCCCACCAGTGCTCGTCACCCCGACGACCTGCGCCCTGACGTCCATGTTGCACGTCGTGGCGGGGTTCGAGAAGTACGGGTCCGTGCACGAACCGCCGTAGAGCTGGACGTCGCCAACCTTGGGGATCGCCGGCTGCTGGCCGTCCGTCCCCGTCGGCGAGGTGTACCCGCGGATGTAGAGGATCCCCTGGGACGGAACGCCCGAGCCGTTCACCGTGCCCGCGTCGTAGCACTGGACCAGGAACGCCGAGCAGGCCGCGGACGGCGTCCCGGCGATCGCGCTCGACCCGCCCGAGAGGGCGATGATCACCCCGACGTTGGCCGCGCTGATCGTCACGGGCAGAGGCGCGTTGACGTTGTCCCACACCAGCAGGCCGTTGGCCGTCCCATTCGACGTCAGGTTCGTGGCGCCCAGCACCGCCCCCGTCGACTCGTCGACGAAGAACGCCTTTGCGAACTTGGGGGTCGGGTCGGGGACGGCGATCGGGAGCGCCCCCGCTGCGGACGTGACCTGCGTCACGTCCACGCGCGCGTGGGCGTTGATCGTCGTGCCGGCGACCCGGAAGAACCAGGGCAGGTTCGACTCCGTGATCTTGACGTCGATGTGCTTCTGTTCGCAGGGTCCGCCGCCGTCGCTGAAATCGGTTCCCCCGGAATTCCAGAAGTCGGTCGAGTTGATGAGGACGTGAATCGCACCCTGGTTGGTGCCGCCGACCTGGAGATTCCTGAAGATCGTCTGTCCGAACTTGCCGGTCGGCTCGCCGGAGTACTCACCCACGGCCGTGTCGATGTTGGCGTCGTTGCACCCGAGTGCGGCGCCGTACAACCCCGCACCCGCCAGCGCGCCCGCGTCGGCCTGCATCTGCAAATGGCGCTTGTGCTCGAACCAGTTGCCGACGTCGAGCACCAGGCTCATGAAGAGGATGAGCACTGGCAGCCAGACGGCGACCATCACCAGGACGCCGCCGTCCTCGCGCTCGCCATCGCGCCTCGTGCGGGCGATCAGGTCGTGCATCCGGTCCCCAGCGTGTAGGGCTGCTCCAGCCGCATGACCGAGTCACCGGTGATCGTCGTGGTCGCCGCGCCGCCGAGCTCGGTGCGTACGAAGCCCAGCCAGTTGTAGTCGATGCTCACGGTGACCTGGATCGGGTCACCCGCGTTGCCGGTGCCGTTGGGGAGCGAGATGCAGACCTTGGCGGGCGCCGCGACCTGGGCCGTCCCGCCGTTGCGCAGCTCGACGGTGTCCGCCTGCTGCTGGATGTACTGCTGGAGCGTCCCCCCGCCGGGGTTCTTGTTGACCGCGGCCCACCGGGCGCCCTCGTTGGCGAGGTGGGTCTCGTCGATCCAGTAGTTGAACGACTTGCCGAAGTCCAGCATGCCGAGAAGCAGCGTCAGCAGGATCGGCAGCACCAGCGCGAACTCGACCATCGCGGCACCGGACTCCGACCGGCCGCGGATCTCCTTGAGGCGGGCTGCGATCACTTACGCCCCCGGCACCGCTGAGAGCGCCGCCTGGACCGCCGCATACATTCCGCTGACGCTGCCACCCATGGTCGAGAGCACGCCCACCGATGCCACGGTCACGAGGCCGAGAAGAAGCGCGTACTCCACCATTGCCTGACCTTCGTCAGGGGCGATTCGCTGCAGTTCGTGAAGCGGGGTCATGGTGCCTCCGAGCCGAAATGGAGTGGAACAGCCGCCGGCGCCCACGTGGGCGCCGGCGGCTGTGGGAGCGATTCCTTACGCCCCCGGGACGGCACCCAGCGCCGCCTGGACGGCCGTGAGCACGCCGTTCACGTCGGTGCCGATCAGCGTCAGCGCGCCGATCGCGACCACGGAAACGAGGCCCAGGATCAGGGCGTACTCGACCATCGCCTGGCCCTCCTCGCGGCGGATGCGAGCCGCGAGCTGCTGCATGAACTCGATCATCATTCGAGTTCCTCCTTGGGGCAGAGCCCCGATCGTCGGATGTCCGCCGCAGGCAGCCACCCGTGGTTCAGCGGGTCGGTGCCCCGCCCCGCGTTACACCGTCGTCCGGGCCAGTCGGAGGGGCCCCAGCCGCCAGGGCGACCGGTTCCGCCGATGCTCGGCGACGACAGCACTGCGCCGTTCCCCATCACTGCTCCGCCACCAGTCTCAGCGGGGAGCCCGAGGCCAGCGCCACCAGCCCGGAGACGCTCGGATCGGCCAGCTGCCGGCCGTGCGGCGTGCGCACGTCGTACAGACGGGCCTCGCCGCCGCCCGAGAGGTACACGATCGCCGGCTGTGTCCGGAGGAACCGGCGGGCGATCAGCGGGCGGACGCGAGCGGCGTCCAGGTAGGTGACGTCGACGACGACCAGGTCGGCGTCGAACTCCTCCGCGGCCCGGTCGAACGAAGCACCGGGAAACGGCACGGAACGCACCTCGGCCACCTTGCGGAATGCCGGCTCGAGCGCGTTCAGCGTCAGCGGAGGAAGCCCGACGAGTAGCACACGACGCGGCCTATGGCCGGCGCGGTTTCGTCGGGCGATGCGCAGTTGCATGTGCCAACACTGCGGTCACGCGGCCGTTCGCGAAATCGCACAGGTGACGGATCGCACGGGCCAACTTTTCTCACCCGCGCCCACCCATCCGGGTGGGACGCCGCTCGTCGCCGGGGTGCTTGTCCGCAGCCGGCGTTGCGTCACATCGTGAACCGCGTACGTTCACGACGTGGGCGTTGCATTTCTCCACCTGATTTCGCAATGGGCCGGCGCGACGTCGGTCGTCGCGCTGATCGGATGCATCATCGCCTTCGCGCTCGCCCTGCAGCTCTCCGGGCATCCGCTCGCGCCGGCGGCCGCGGCGTTCGACCTCGCCCGCACGCTGGCGCTCCTCGGCGGGGTGGCGGTCATCGTCGCCTGCGCCGCCGCCACGCTCTACTGGTGGTGCGTCGGCGTGGCGCCGAGCGCGACCGCGGCCGGGATCGGATGCGGGCTCGCGATCGTCTCGGTCGTCTTCGCGGTCGCCGTCCGGGCGCTGAACGCGCGGGCGCCGCGGGTCTGACCCCGCTCGCCCGCCGCGACTTCAGCCCTGGATCGCGCGCAGCTGGTGGTACTTCGCGGCGGCAGCCGACCGGCTGGGCGCGTCGAGCTTCGTGAGGATGTTGGAGACGTGCGTCCTCACGGTCTCCACGGAGATCGAAAGCTCGGAGGCGACGCCGCGGTTGGTGTCTCCGCGGGCGACGTAGCGGAGCACGTCCCACTCCCGCTGGGTGAGGCGCCGGTCCGACGGCAGGAGCTCGGCCAGCGGTGCGCACGCGGACGCGTCGCAGAACCGCTGCACGAGCTGCGCGGTCATCGCGCGCGACAGCGGCGCCTCGCCCCTCGTGGCCGCCTTGATCGCGCCGGCCCACGCCGATCCCGGAAGATCTTTCGTCAGGTAGCCCGAGGCCCCGGCGCGGATCGCCGCGAAGACGCCGTCCGCCGTCCCGCCCGCGCCCATCGCGATCGGGATCGCGCCCGCGCGCCGTGCCGCCGCGATGACGGCGAAGGCCGCGTCGGGCGCCGGCGGCAGGCCCACGTCGACGAGCACCACGTCGATCCCGCGCGCGGTTGCGACGTCGAGCGCGGATTCACGCGTGCCGGCCTCGGCGACGACACGGACGTCGTGGGACTCGAGCAGACGGGCGATGCCGACGCGCGAGATCTCGCTCGCGTCGCACACAACGACGTTCGCGGGCATCGCGTCAGGAGACGTCGAGGACTGCCGGCGTTCGGGGCCCATGTCCCGAACAGACACGCCAGGCAGGAAATTCCTGCGGTTGCTCTGGACACGCCGCCCGGCGGCCCACCGGTCAGCCCAACGGACGAAAGGCTCGTCGATGCCGGCGCGGCGCGCGTCACCCGTCTGGGGGAACTTTTGCCTGCACGTCGCCTCATTCGCGGCGACGAGCCCGACCCCCGGGGGGAGGCGGAGCTAGGGGGAGGAGGTCTGAGGTGCGATCTCGGCGGTCAGGGCGGCGACCACGGCGGGGTCGTAGACGCGTCCCGCGCCGAGGCGGATCCGGTCGAGGCTGTCCTGCTCGGTGAGCAGGCCGCCGAAGGCGCGCTCGCCGGCCATCGCCACGTACGACTCGACCGCGAGCAGGATGCGGGCGCCGATCGGGATGCGGTCGGCCTTGAGGCCGTGCGGGTAGCCGGAGCCGTCGAGGTGCTCGTGGCTCGTCCGCACGATCTCGCGCACGCGCGCAAAGGCGGGGGCCGGGTCGAGCATGTCGGCGGAGCGCTCCGGGTGCATGCGGATGACGGCCCACTCGTCGTCGTTCAGCGGCCCGTCCTTGGCGATGATCTCGTCGGGGACGGCGGCCATGCCGATGTCGCGGACGCGGGTCGCCGTCGCGAGATCGGAGAGCTGGATGTCGTTCAGGCCCAGCCGCCGGGCGACGGCGCCGACGAGGCGCTCGAGGTCTGGCTCGGCGGCGTCCTCCGTCACATCGACGACCTCGGCCCGGGCGGCCGCCGGCGCCGCGGCGCCGAGCCGGTCGAGCCGCGAGAGCACGAACGATCCCGGAATCCAGGCGTCCCGGTCGGCGGTCATGAACGCAAAGCGCAGCCGCCGCTCCGAATCGAGGACGAACAGGCCGCCCAGCCGCTTGGTCCGTCCGAGGCGCTTGTACTGGAGCCCGAGCGCGGAGAACGCCTCGCCGCTCGGGTCCTGCAGCCAGGTCGCGCCGCCCGACGCCGCGATGCTGCTCCCGAGGGCCGATGCGCCCGGCGACATGACGACCAGCGTGCGGCCCGCGCCGAGCCGCCCCGCCAGGTCGGTCAGCATCTCCGACCGCGGGTCGCCCGCACCGTCAGCCTCGATCGCGGCCAGCACGACCGGCCCGCCACAGACGAGGTCGTCGACTGCGATCCGCTCGCCCTGCGGCGATGTCAGCGCAAATGCGGGCAGCTGCTCATCAAGCTGCGGCATCGCTCGAGCTGCCGAACGCGCGGGCGTCGCCGCCCGTCTGGGGTGCGACGACGTCGCCCGCGTCCTCCGCCGCCGACGGGTTGGACGCGAAGGCCGGCCCGCGGGCGGCTGAGGCGGCCGGCGCCGCCGGGGACAGGCTCGCGCGGGCATGCTCGAGCGAGGCGAGCACGTCCTTCTGGACACGGTTCGCGCTCGTGACCAGCTCCTCGGCCTCCTGGCGGCGGCGTTCGGCGTCGGCCAGGATCTCGGTGACGCGGGCCTGGGCCTGGGCCTCGCGGTCGGCGAGCGACTGCTCGAACCGCTCGCGGTCGACCTGCACCTCGCCGTCGAAGCGGGCGCGGATGGCGTCGCCGTCGCGGCGGGCCTCGGCCAGGATGGCCTCGGCGCGCGCGCGGGCCTCGCCGAGGTGGGCGCGGGCGGCGTCGGCGGCCTCCTCCAGCAGCCGCTCGCGCTCGTGCACGAGCTCCTCGGTCTCGAGCTCCGTGGCGGCCTTCAGGGACGCAAGCTCGTTGCCGACGAAGGAGTCCATCGCGCCGATCGTGCGCTCGATCACGGCGCGCAGCCCCTCGATGTCCGCGGCCTCGCCCGTGGGGGCCGGGAGCGCGACGACGGGCGCCGGCGCGGCCTCGAAGCTCCGGGGCGACTCGTACTGCGGCTCGGGCGCGGGGACCGCGGTCAGGCCAGACGCCAGCTGGTCGGCGAGGTCGGCGAGGAAGCGGTCGACTTCCTCCGGGTTGTACCCGGTGGGCGTGAGCGTGAAGGACGCGTTGCGGATGCTCGCGAGATCGATCATTGTGGGATGGGACTCCTCGGGCGCGGTAGGGCGGTGGGACGAGGGGGTCGTCCTTCACGGTTATCGGGGCTTCCCCCGTCCGCCTTTAGCCTCGATCCGCGCCGCGTTCATCGCTCGGATAGGCTTGCGCGCCGTGACCGCAGCCGCCGATCCCGCCCGCCGCATCGCCGTGATCGGCGCGGCGCTCGACCTCGGCTCCGGCCGCCGCGGCGTGGACATGGGGCCGTCGGCGATCCGCTACGCACGGCTGAGCGAGCAGGTGAGCGCGCTGGGCTACACGATCGACGACCTCGGGAACGTCGACTCCGAGCTGGCGGAGGCGCTCGCCGAGGGCGACCCCAGCGCCCGCTACTGGGATGCGATCAAGGCGACGTGCGAGCAGCTCGCCCGGGGCGTGGTCCGTGCCGTGCGCGCCGGCGAGCTGCCGCTCATCCTCGGGGGCGACCACTCGATCGCCGTCGGGACGCTCGGAGGGCTCGCGGCCGCCCACGGCGGCCCGGGCGGGCTGATCTGGTTCGACGCGCACACCGACCTGAACACGCCGGAGACCTCGCCGTCGGGCAACGTCCACGGGATGCCGCTCGCGATCGCGCTCGGGATGAGCGACGACCCGCGCTTCGCGAGCGAGGCCTGGCCGCTGCCGATGCTGACCGACACCCGCACCGTCCTCATCGGCGTACGCAGCGTGGACGAGGGCGAGAAGACGCGCCTGCGCGACCTCGGCGTGCACGTCTTCACGATGTACGACGTCGACCGGCGCGGGATCGGGACGATCGTCGAGGAGGCGATCCGGCTCGCGTCCGGGGGCGCGTTCATGCACGTCTCGCTCGACATGGACGTCGTCGACCCCGAGCAGGCCCCCGGCGTCGGCACGCCGGTGCGCGGCGGGATCACCTACCGCGAAGCTCATCTGGGGATGGAGATCCTCGCCAAGCACGGCGTGGTGAGCTCGCTCGAGGTGGTCGAGGTGAACCCGGTGCTGGACGAGCACAACGCCACCGCCAGCCTGGCGGTTGAGCTGGTCTGCTCCGCCCTGGGCGCCCGCATCCTCTAGCCGCAAATCGGGGTCAGACCCCGAACGGCCGCCGTGACACTCCTGTTGCACTCATCTGCGGGGTCTGACCCCGGTTCCAGCTCACTCCTCCTCGGGGACGAAGCGGCGTCCGGCCAGGGTGTCGGGCAGGTGCTGCTGCTCGACCACGCCCCCCGGGAAGTTGTGCGGATACTTGTAGCCGGCGCCGCGGCCGAGCTTCTGGGCGCCGCGGTAGCTCGCGTCGCGCAGGTGCGCGGGCGGCGGCTGGGCGCCGTGGTCGCGCACCTCGGCCATCGCGGCGTCGATGCCGACGTACGCCGCGTTCGACTTCGGCGCGCGGGCCAGGTAGACGGCCGCCTGGGCGAGGTTGATCCGGCACTCCGGCAGGCCGACGAACTCGACCGCCCGGGCGGCGGCGACGGCGACCTGGAGCGCCTGCGGATCGGCGTTCCCGACGTCCTCGGAGGCGAAGACGATCATCCGCCGCGCGATGAACTTGGGATCCTCGCCCGCCGTGATCATCGTTGCCATGTAGTAGAGCGCCGCGTCCGGGTCGGAGCCGCGCATGCTCTTGATGAACGCGGAGGTCGTGTCGTAGTGGCGGTCGCCGCCCTTGTCGTACATGAGCGGCTGCTTGCGGGCCGCGTCGCGGACGTGGTCGGCGGTGACCCTCCCGCCGGCCGCGCTCGCGACGGCGGCGTCGAGGATGTTCAGCGCGTTGCGCGCGTCGCCTCCGGCCGCGCGGACGACCTCCTCGCGCAGGCCGGGCTCGAGCTCCACGCGTAGCGCCTCCTCGCCCCGGCGCACGATCGCCTCCAGGTCGGCGGCGGCGAGCGGCATGAGCTCGAAGAGCTGGCAGCGGCTGAGGAGGGCCGAGTTGACCTCGAAGTAGGGGTTCTCCGTCGTCGCCCCGATCAGGGTCAGGAGGCCCGACTCGACCGCCGGCAGGAGCGCGTCCTGCTGGCCCTTGTTGAAGCGGTGGATCTCGTCCAGGAAGAGGATCGTGCGGCGGCCGTTCCCGCCCAGGCGGTCGCGCGCCTCGCCCAGCACCCGGCGCACGTCGCCGACTCCGACCTGCACCGCCGAGAGCTCCTCGAAGTGCGCCTGCGTCGTCGCCGCGACGATCCGGGCAAGCGTCGTCTTGCCGCTCCCCGGCGGCCCGTAGAAGATCATCGAAGGCACCCGGTCGGCTGCGATCGCCCGCCGCAGCGCGCTGTCAGGCCCGACGATGTCCGCCTGGCCGACGAACTCGTCCAGCGTGTGCGGCCGCAGCCGCTGCGCCAGCGGCGCGACCGACTCGAGCTGGGCGTCCGCGGAGTCCGAGAAGAGGTCGCGCGACATCGGTCCAATCTACTCCCACGGGCACAGCCGTTCACATGGACGTCGTGTAGCGTGCGGTCATGCTCGAACACGATCTCCGCGCGGAGACGGCCCGCCTTCTGGCCGACCTGATCCGCATCGACACGACCAACCCGCCCGGCAACGAGACCCCCGCCGCCGAGCACCTGGCCGCCTACCTGGCCGAGTCCGGCATCGAATCCACCCTGCGGGGCCGCGTCCCCGAGCGGGCCAACCTCGTCGCCCGCCTGCCGGGCGCCGGCGACGGCCCGTCGCTCATGCTGCTCGGCCACACCGACGTCGTCCTCGCCGACCGCGCGGAATGGTCGGTCGAGCCGTTTTCCGGCCTCGAGCGCGACGGCCACATCTGGGGCCGCGGGGCGCTCGACATGAAGGGCCAGGTGGCCGCCGAGGCGGTGGCGTTCGCGACGCTCGCCCGCGAGGGCTGGACCGGCGCCGGCGACCTCATCTACTGCGCGGTCGCCGATGAGGAGGTCGGCGACGGCTGGGGCCTGCCCTGGATGACCGAGCACCACCCCGATCTCGTGCGGGCCGACTACGTGGTGAACGAGGGCGGCGGCGAGCGGATCACGAACGGCGACCGGGTCGCCTACCGGGTCGGCGTCGGCGAGAAGCAGTGCTCCGCGTTCGCCGTGACGACGCACGGGAAGAGCGGCCACGCATCGACGCCCGGCGCATCCGACAACGCGCTCCTGAAGATGATCCCCGTGCTCGAGCGGATCGACCGGATGGCACCGCCGACCCGCGACCTGCCGGAGCTCCGGGCGTTCCTGGTCGCGATCGGCGCCGAGGGCGAGCCGCGGAGCGTGATGAACGCCGCCCGGACGACGAACCCGCTGCTCGCGGCGACGATCGAGCCGATGCTCGGCGCCACGATTGCGCCCACCGGCATGACCGCGAGCTCGAAGATCAACGTCATCCCCGGGCGTGCCCAGCTGCGCGTCGACTGCCGGATCCTCCCGGGGATGACCCAGGCAGACATCGAGGGTGCCGTGCGCGGAGCGCTGGCAGGGCTCGACTACGAGTTCGAGTTCCTGGAGCGCGACGGCGGGACGATGTCATCGCCCGACACGCCGCTCTTCGCCGCGATCGAGGAGTTCGTGCCGCAGATCGAGCCCGGTGCGACCGCCGCGCCCGTCATCTGCTCCGGCTTCACCGACAGCCACTGGATGCGGGAGGCGTTCGGCTCGGTCGCCTACGGCTTCATGCCGACGCGGATGGATCCCATGCTGGCCGGGACGCTCGTGCACTCGGCGGACGAGCGCATCCCGCTCGACGACCTCGACCTGGCGGTGCAATTCTTCCTGCACGTCGCCCGGGCGATGGGGGAGGCCGCATGAGCCCGGCCGAGTCCAAGGTGCGGCTGGGCGGGATGGCGCTCCAGAACGGGATCCTCGTCCACAGCTACGACCACTGGGCCGTGGCGGTGCGCGACGCCGACGGCCAGGTGAAGCTGGCCTCGGGCCGCAAGCCCGACCTGCCGGCGGTGGTGACGGGCACGCCGCTCCTGCGCGGCGTCGCGCGCATGGTCGAGGTGGCCTACCTGCTGCCCACGATCAAGCGCCGGCTGCCGGAGGCGCGCCTGCCGATGGAGTCGCCGGGCATGGGCGCCGCCCTGGCCGGGTCGGCGCTGCTCGCCCAGGTGATCCGGCGCACCCGGCTGCACCCGGCGACCATCGAGATGGTGACCGCCGGCGCCGCCCTCGTGCCCGCGATGATGGCCCTGCGCGGCTCGCGCATCGCCGGCTACCACGGCGCGGAGCACAAGGCGATCGGCGGCTACGAGAAGGACGGGGCGCCGGTTGACGTCGCCAAGGAGCACGAGCGCTGCGGCTCGCACATGGTCGGGCCGCTGCTGATCGCGAGCACGGCCGGGAACCTGCTCGTCTCGCGTCTCCCGGCGTCGCGCCGCGGGCCGGCGCGGCTGGTGGCGAGCGTCGCCGCGATGGGCGCCGCCACCGAAGCGTTCGCCTGGATGCAGCGCCACCGCGAGCATCCGCTCGCCCGGGTGATGCAGCGTCCCGGGTACGAGCTCCAGCGTGTCGCCGCCACCCGCGAGCCCAGCGCCGAGGAGCTCGAGGTGGCCGAGACGGCGCTGCGCGAGGTGCTCCGGCTGGAGCGCGCGCCGGCCGCCTGAGCCGCCGCGCGGACGCGCGAGCTATTCGCAGCTGCGCTTCGGCTGTACGCTGGGAGCGGTGGACCTGATTCGTTTGCGTGACGTGCACGACCTGCTGCACGATGCGGTGCACGGGCTGCACATCGCCATCGGCTGGCTGCATGGCTTCCTGGTCGCGTGGGGCATCTTCATCTTCCTCGGGCTGCTGTGCTGGCTGACCTGGAAGTTCATCTCCATGATGCCGAACGTGCGCCCGAAGCAGCTGGACGCGCGGGCCGACTCGGACGTGCACTGGGACGAGGTCGCGGGTGTCGAGGAGGTGCGGGCCGAGCTCGAGGAGGTGGTCGAGTTCCTGAAGGACCCGGCCCGGTTCGCGAAGCTGGGCGCACGCGTGCCGAAGGGCGTCCTCCTGTACGGCCCGCCCGGGACGGGCAAGACGCTGCTCGCCAAGGCGGTCGCGAACGAGTCGGAGGCAACGTTCTATTTCCAGAGCGCCTCATCCTTCGTCGAGATGTGGAGCGGCCTCGGCGCCGCCCGGATCCGGCGCCTGTTCCAGACGGCCCGCAAGAACCAGCCGGCGATCATCTTCATCGACGAGCTCGACGCGGTCGGCCGCGCCCGCGGCAGCGGCGGGCCGGGCGGCGGCAGCCAGGAGCACGACCAGACGCTGAACCAGCTCCTGGTCGAGATGGACGGCTTCCACCAGAGCGACCGGCTCGTCGTGATCGGCGCGTCGAACCAGCTCGGCGCCCTCGACACCGCGCTCCTGCGGCCAGGCCGGTTCGACCGCCACATCGGGGTGTCGGCGCCCGACCTGAAGGGCCGCGAGCAGATCCTCGAGGTGCACACCCGCGGCAAGCCGCTTGCCGACGGCGTCCGGCTGGCCGACGTGGCCCGGCAGACGTCCGGCCTCACCGGCGCGGACCTGGCGAACATCTGCAACGAGGCCGCGATCAGCGCCGGCCGCGGCGAGCGGGAGCAGCTCGTCCAGGCGGACTTCGACTACGCGCTCGAGCGGGTGGTGGCCGGCCTCCAGCAGCGCAGGCTGATCACCGACAAGGAGAAGCGCGTCATCGCCTACCACGAGGCCGGGCACGCGCTCGTGGCCCGCCTGATGGGCGACGCGATGCAGCTGCACAAGGTGACGATCGTCCCCCGCGGGCAGGCGCTCGGGTACACGCTCAACCTGCCCGAGGAGGACCGCTACCTGCACTCGACCGAGGAGCTGCGCGACTGGCTGAAGGTGATCCTGGCCGGCCGGGCGGCGGAGCAGGTCGTCTTCGGCCGCATCACGAACGGCGCCGCCAACGACCTCGAGCGCGCCACGGCCATCGCCCGCTCGATGGTGTTCGAGTGGGGCATGGGCGAGTCGATGCCGCACCAGCAGGTGCGGGCCGACAACTACGCGCTGTCCGAGGAGACGAAGCGGATGCGGGACGCCGAGCAGCGAGGCATCACGGACGCCGCCTACCGCGAGGCGCTGCGCCTGGTCGAGGTGCACCGCGTGTACCTCGACCGGCTGGCGCAGGCGCTGCTCCGGACCGAGACCCTGGAGCGCCCGGACGTCGACGTGCTGCTCGAGGGGCTCCAGCCCGAATCGAATTCGTCCCTCGACATCGGCGTCGAGGCGGCCCTGGCGATCGCTCCGCCGCCCCCGCCGGAGAGACCCTCCCCCTAGACGGCGGGGCCGCCGTCGGACGGGGCTCCCGCCCTCGGCGTGTCCGACACTTCCTCGGCCGAGCTCTCGACCGTGTCCGACGCCGGTGCGGCATCACCCGACGAGCCGTCGCTCTTCACGGAGGCGATCTCCTGCTCCTTCGCCGCGATCTGGGCGCGGATGTCGACGATCTTCGCCGCCGGCCCGGCGAGCTCGCCCGACCGCTCGGCCAGCGCGTTGGCCTGGTGCAGGCTGAACGCCTCGCGCCCGAACTCGACCAGCGCGTCGCGCTCGTCCCCGTTCAGGTTGCGCAGCTGCACCTGCAGCTGTCCGACCTTCGCGACCTCCTGCGTCTTCTCGGCCACAGTCGACGCGACGTCGCTCGCCTGCTGCGTGAGCTTCTCCAGAAATCCCATGCAAACCCCCTGGTTTTCGCGTTCTCATAGGATGCCGTCCAGTGCATCCGCGAGCCATCCATCATATCGGCCATGCCGTCGATGACCTGCCCGGCGCCATGGATATGTACGAGCGGCTCTTCGGCGGCGAGGTGGAACACCGCCAGATGGTGCCCTCCCAGGGGGTCGAGGCGGTGTCGATGCGGGTCGGCGAGAGCCGGATCGAGCTCCTGTGCCCGCTGGGCGAGGACACGCCCGTGGGCAAGTTCCTCGCCAACCGCGGCCCGGGGATGCACCACGTCGCCTACCTGGTCGACGACATCCGCGTCTCGCTGCGCGGAGCGGCGGCGGCCGGCGCCGAGCTGATCGACGCCGAGCCGCGCCCGGGCCTGTTCGGGCTCGAGGTGGCGTTCATCCATCCCGGCAGCGTGGCCGGGGTCCTGGTCGAGTACGTGCAAGACGGAGGGAACATCGATGGCAGCTGATGTGTCGCGGGTGGAGATCGGCTTCGACGGCGGGCTGATCGTGATCACGAAGATCGCCGCGAAGGAGTGGGCCGGCCTCGAGGCGACGCTCAAGTCCGGAAAGGGCGTGGCCACCTTCACGGGCGAGGAGAACGCCACCTACCACGTCGACGTTTCCAAGATCAGCTACGTGAAGCACGAGACCCACGTCGGCCGGGTGGGGTTCTGAGCGCAGGCGCGCGCCGGTGGCGGCATCCCGCCCTCGACCGCGTCGTCCGGCCGTACACGAGGGCCGGTGACTACGGCATGCTCTGGGTCGCAATCGGCCTGGGCTGCGGGCGGCCGGTGCGACTGGCGGCGACGGTGTGGGGCACGCTCGGCGTGAACTACGCCGTGAAGCAGGCCGTCCGTCGCGAGCGCCCGCTCGACCCGGACGCGGACGCGCTCGTGCCCGCGCCGTCCTCGTCCTCCTTCCCGTCCAGCCACGCCGCCATGTCGACGGCGGCCGCGATCGCGCTCTGCAAGGTGCGGCCGGGGCTGGCGCCGCTCTGGGTGGCGATGGCGGTGGCGATGGCCTGGAGCCGGGCCTACGCCGGCGTGCACCACGCGAGCGACATCGTCGCGGGTGCGGCCGTCGGGGCGGTCACCGGCACCGTGGCCGCGGGAATCTGATGGCGGGCGTCGAGGTCGGACTGGTCGGCCTGCCGAACAGCGGCAAGTCGACGCTCTTCAACGCCCTCGCCGGGAGCGGCGCCGTCGTTGCGCCGCACATGTTCTCGACGGTCGAGACGGTGCACGGCGTCGCCGACGTCCGCGATCCCCGCCTGGAGGCGCTCGACGCGGTCACAAGCTCGCAGTCGGGCAAGCTCGTGCCCGCGACCCTGCAGGTGGTCGACATCGCCGGGCTCGTGAGCGGCGCGTCGCACGGCGAGGGGCTCGGCAACCAGTTCCTCGGCAGCATCCGCAACACCGACGCCGTGCTGCATGTGCTGCGCTGCTTCCAGGACGACACGGTGGCGCATCCGGCAGGCCGGATCGACCCGCTCGAGGACGCCGAGACGGTCGAGCTCGAGCTGGTCTTCGCCGACCTGGCGGCGATCGAGCGCCGGGCGGAGCGGGTCGGGAAGGCGGCCAAGGGCGGCGAGGCGGCCGCGGTTGCCGAGCGGGCGGCGCTCGATCGGCTGCGCGCGTGGCTCGAGGAGGGCAGGCCGGCTCGTTCGTGCCCGGTCGACGTGCCGGCGTCGCTCGACCTGCTGACGGCGAAGCCGGAGCTCTACGTCGCCAACATCGACGAGGGCGGCGACGCCGAGGCCGTGGCAGCGGTCGAGCGGTTCGCTCGGGAGCGCGGCAGCGAGTGCATCGCCGTGAACGGGAAGATCGAGGCGGAGCTGCGCGAGCTGCCGCCGGAGGACGCCGAGGCGTTCCTGGCCGACCTCGGCATCGAGCGGCCCGCGCTCGATCTGGTGACGCTCGCCGCGTACCGCCTGCTCGACCTGATCCCGTTCTTCACGACCGGGCCCAAGGAGACGCGGGCGTGGACGATCCGCCGCGGGCAGAACGCGCAGCAGGCGGCGGGCCGGATCCACTCCGACCTCGAGCGGGGGTTCATCCGTGCAGAGGTGATCGAGTGGGACAGGCTGGTCG
>JBKPMQ010000292.1:0-6992 GCA_046732235.1 Actinomycetota bacterium | reverse complement strand
CCCCAGCCCCAGGCGGGCTTCGTCGTCCAGCTGGCCTCGGTCGCGGACGACCCGGTCGAGGCCGTCGAGCGCCTGGCGGCCCTGCGCCCCGCGGTCGCCGACCACCTCGCCGGCCGCGACTGGCGGCCCGCCGTCGAGGCGGCCTACGCAGAGCCGTTCGCCCGCCTGCGCCCCCTCCTCGCCGCCCTGCCGCCCCGGCCGCTGCACGGCGACTGGCAGACGAACAACCTCTTCTTCTCCGGCGACGACGTGGCGGGGATCATCGACTTCCATCAGGCCGACTACGCGCCGCGCGTCCTCGACCTCGCCGTCGCGGTCGAGCGCAACTGCTTCTTCTGGAACCGCATCTCGGCCGGCGACAATGCGGCCTTCGACCTGCGAAAGGCGCAGCTCCTCGCCGCAAGCTACGCCGCCGAGACGCCGCTCGAGCCGGCCGAGCGGGAGGCGTTCGCCGACGTGCTGGCGGTGTGCCAGTTCGAGTACGGCATCTCGTTCCTCGACTACTACCGGGGCGTGGAGCGCGACCGCGAGAAGGCCGACTGGGCCTGGGACACGTTCGTGCTCGGCCACGCCGCCTGGTGGCGGTCGGCGGCCGGACGGGCCGCGGCGGCCCGGATCCGGCGATGGTGGTAGGCCGGGGCTCGGCTACCGCAGGCCGGTGACCCCGCGCCCGAGCTCCAGGCGGGGATCGAGCCGGACGGCGACGATGTCGGCGACGGCGTTCAGCGCGATCACCGTCCCCGCGACGACCACGACGATCCCGGTGATCACCGGGAGGTCGAAGCCGACGAGGCCCTGCTGGGCGAAGAGCGCCGTCTGGCCGAGGCCGGGCAGGCCGAAGGCGACCTCGATGTAGATCGCCGCGGTCAGCGCCGCGCCGGCGTCCATGGCGAGCATCGCGGCCAGCGACGGCAGCACCAGTGGCATCACGTGCACCCCGATCACGCGCCGCTCCGTCGCGCCCTTCCCCCGCGCCACCATCACATGAGGCTCGTCCAGCGTCTCGAGCACGCGCGTCCGCACCATCCGCACGTAGAGCGGCAGCAGGAACAGCGCGAACGTGACCCACGGCAGGATGAGGTGCGAGAACCAGTGTTCGAAGCCGGTGCACCCGCCCCCGCCCAGGAGGCTGCAGTACCCGCCGCTGGGGGCGACATGGAGATGCCTGGCGAAGGTGGAGCGCAGGATCAGCCCGACCGCGAGCGGGTGCAGGGCGATGCCCAGGAGCGGAAGCGTGGCCACGATCCAGTTCAGCCGGGTGTGCCTGCGCTGGGCGCTCATGATCCCCAGCGCGATCGCCGCGATCGACAGCAGTACGGCCCCGCCGAAGATGACCGAGGCGGTCACGGGCGCGGACTCCCGTATGATCGAGAGCACCGGCTCGCCGGTCGCGTACGACTTCCCCAGGTTGCCGTGGAGCATCCGGTCGACGAAGCTCAGGTACTGGACGATGACCGGTCGATCGACGCCGAGCTTGTGGTCGGCGGCCCTGATCTGCTCCGGCGACGGGTGCGGGGTCCCGATGATGTAGAGGCCGGGGTTGGACGGGATCTGGAAGTAGACGGCGTAGGTGACCAGGGTCAGCGCGAACAGGAGGACGACGGCGCTCAGGACCCGGCGTACGACGTAGGCGCCCACGGTTACCGCGCCCTCGGGTCGAGGGCCCGACGCACCTGCTCGCCGAGGGTCACCGTTGCGACCAGGGTGACCAGGATCGCCACCGTCGGGAAGATCGCCGTCCAGATCGTCGGCGGCGTGTACTCCGAGCTGCCCGGGTTGATCAGCGTGCCGAAGTTCGTCGCGAGCATGTTCCCCCAGCTGGGGTTGGGAAGCTGGATGCCGACCCCGAGGAGCGAGATCGACGCCTCGAGGATGACGTTGGTCGCGAACACGACCGTCCCGTACACGACCAGCGGCCCGGTGAGGTGGGGCAGGATGTGCGAGAGGAGGATGCGCCGGTGCGACGCCCCGACCATGCGGGCTCCCTCGACGAACTCCTGCTCGCGCAGGGCCATCACCTGGACGCGCACGATCCGCGCGGGGTAGAACCAGGTGGCGAGGCCGATGAAGAGGGCCAGGCCGGGCACCCCGGGCCGGAGCAGCCCGCCCGCCGTCAGGCTTCCCAGCCACCCGGTGGCGTTGCTCCCGATCGCGATCGCGAGCAGGATGATCGGGAATGCCATCAGGAAGTCGATGACCCGCAGGACGATGCCGTCCAGCAGCCCCCCGAAGTAGCCTGCCAGCCCGCCGACGGTCACGCCGATCAGCATCGCGACCACGGTCGCGCCGAGGGCGACCTCGATCGAGGCCTGGCCGCCGTAGAGCAGCCGCATCAGCTCGTCGCGGCCGACGTAGCCGTCCGCGCCGAGCACGAAGAGCGTCGTCCCCTCGAAGTGGGCGTAGGCCTGGTCGTGGTTCGGGACGTACGTGAACGGCCCGACGGGGACGCCGTCCGGGATCGATCCCAGGAAGATCGCGTCCGGCCCGTGGCCGAGCAGGTACTCGGCGACCGGCCCGCCGACGAACACGCCGAGGAGGATCGCGAGGAGCAGCGTCCCGCTCACGATGGCCACCGGGTCGCGGCGCAGCCGGCGCATGACCATGACGCGCTGCGAGGTCGCCGCGACGACCGGCTCGTCGACGCCGGCACCAGCTACGGCAGGGATTCCGGCCGGCGACATCGCTGGCTATGACGCCGTCGCGCGGCCGCGGTTAGCGTCCGGGGATACCGGTTCGGACGCATCTTGCGCTTCTCGACTACCGTTGCGCCGTGGAGCGTGCCCGCGCCGTCGCATCGCTCGCGGAGCGGCCCGAGCTGGCCGAGCGGCTCCCGTTCGGGCCGGGGTGGCCGCAGTTCATCTTCCACGACCCGGTGGCACGCCGGCTCATGCCCGACGTCGAGCGCCTCTTCGCCAGCCTGGACCTCGCGCTCCTCGACGGCGACGAGATCGTCGCGGGCGGCTGGGGCGTGCCGCTCGCCTGGGACGGGACCATCGAGGGGCTGCCGGCCGGCTGGGACGGGGCCCTCGAGCAGGCCGTTGCCGGGCGCGCCGCCGGAACGGCGCCCGACACCCTGTGCGCCATGGCGACCGAAGTCGTCGCCGCCCACCGGGGCGAGGGGCTCGGCGGCGCGGTCCTGCGGGCGCTCCGCGAACGCGGCGCCCGTCAGGGGCTCGCGCGGATGATCGCCCCGGCCCGCCCGACGCTCAAGCACCGCTACCCGCTCGTCCCGATCGACCGCTACGCCGCCTGGACGGACGGGGCCGGGGCGCCCTTCGACCCGTGGCTGCGGACGCACCACCGCTGCGGCGCCCGGGTGCTGGCCCCGGCCGCCGAGGCGATGCGCATCGTGGGCACGGTCGCCGAGTGGGAGGAGTGGACCGGGATGGCGCTCCCGGAGTCGGGCAGCTACGTCGTGCCGGATGCCCTCGCGCCGGTCACCGTCGACCGCGAGCGCGACGAGGCGGTCTACGTCGAGCCGGGCGTGTGGATGCTTCACGCCTGATCCGTTCGGCGGCCAGCAACACGAGGCCGGCGGCCAGCACGAGCAGCGCGACGACCGCCACGACGGCGGCCGCGACCGCGGACGCGAACTCGGCCAGCCAGAGGGCCGCGACGAGCCCGGTCAGGCCGCCCATCGCGATCCGTGCAGCCCGCCGCTGCACCCGTCGCGCCGCCACGGCGAGGACCGCCGTCATGGCGATGACGGTGAGCGAGTCGACTGAGATCACGCCGTCGCTCCCGGCAGCTCGGCGCCGATCAGGCGCGCCAGCGGCCGCGCCTTGACGAGCGACTCCTCCACCTCGGCGGCCGGGTCGGAGTCCCACACGATGCCGCCGCCGACCCATAGATGCAGCTCGCCGTCGGCCACGGCGAGCGTCCGGATCGTGAGGCCGAGGTCGAGGTCGCCGTTCGGATGGACGACCCCGAGCGCGCCCATCGACGCGCCCCGCCCGACGGGCTCCAGGCGGGCGATGTGGTCGATCGCCGCCAGCTTCGGCGCGCCCGTGACCGAGCCGCCGGGGAAGGCCGCGCGCAGGAGCTCCGCCAGCCCGACGTCCGGCCGCAGCCGCCCCTCGACGGTCGAGACCATGTGCCGGACGCCCGCCATCGGCCGCTCGGCCAGGAACTCGGCCACCCGGATGCTGCCCGGCCGGCACACGCGGCCGAGGTCGTTGCGCTCGAGGTCGACGATCATCACGTGCTCGGCCCGGTCCTTGGGGCTCCCCGCGATCGGCTCGCCGGAGTCCGCCGGCCGCGTGCCCTTGATCGGCATCGTCCGGGCCCGGTCGCCGCGCGTCTGGAGGAAGAGCTCGGGAGTGGCCGAGACGATCGACCAGCCGTCGCCGTGGAGCGCCTGCGCCCACGCGGCGTCGAGTGGCCGAAGCGCCGCCTCGAGCGCCCGCGGCGAGCCGCGGAACGACGCCCGCAGGTGCTGGACGAGGTTCACCTGGTAGACGTCGCCGCGGCCGATCGCCGCCCGCACCCGCTCGATCGCGTCCCCGTGCTCGTCGGGGGTCCAGGTGGGTACGAACGCACCCGTCTGGAACGAGCCCGCCGCCGGCGCCGGCCCGTCGGCCGGCCGCACACGGCACGCAGCCACCGGGAGCGGGCAGGGCTCCGGCGGCTGTGGGACGTGCACGCCGGCCAGGCTCGCCGCCAGTCCGTAGCCGAGGTAGAGGTCGGCGAGCATCCCGGCGGGCGGATCGGGCGTCCCGAACCCGTGCCCGGCCAGGAAGCGCTCGATCCGCGCGAATGGGTCCCCCGCCGCCGAGTCGAGCACGAGCCAGCGGTGGCTTGCGCGCGGGGTGAGGGTGCCGGCGGCGATGGCGTATCGTAGGCCGCGTGGACGCCCTCGAGGTCTCGAATCCGCCCTCCCCGGGCGACCTGGCCCAGATCGCGGAGCGCGTCCCCGACCTGCGCGGCTACCCGCTGCGGGCCGAGCCGCTGCCGGGCGGGCTGACCAACCTGAACTACCGCATCCACGGCGCGCCGGAGGGGTACGTCCTGCGGGTGACGGGCGAGGCGGAGATGCTCGGCGCCGACCGCGAGGCCGAGTACGCCGCCACGGTGATGGCGGGCGGCCTCGGCATCGGCCCGCAGGTGCTCGCCTACCTGCGGCCGGAGAAGATCCTGATCACGCGGTTCGTGGAGGGCCACCCGGTGCCGCCGGAGCAGATGCGCACGACCGCGATGCTGGGGCAGGTGGCGGCGACGCTTCGGCGGCTGCACGAGGGGCCCGCCATCGCCGCGTCGTTCTCGGCCTTCGGGATCGTCGAGACCTACCGCGACAACGCGCGCTGGCTCGGCGTCGAGCTGCCCGAGGCGTTCCACTGGTCGTGGGAGCGGGCCGAGGAGATGCGGGCGGCGCTCGCGGCCGACCCGCCGCCGTCGTGCCTCTGCCACAACGACCTCCTGAACGCGAACTTCCTGCTCGAGGGCGGCCGGCTCCTGATCGTCGACTGGGAGTACTCCGGCATGGGCGACCCGTTCTTCGACCTCGCGAACTTCTCCACCAACCACGACCTGAGCGAGGACGACGACCGCACCCTCCTGCGCGCGTACCTCGGCCGCGTGCGCGAGCGCGACTTCGCCCGCATCCGGCTCCTGCGGATCATGTCGGACTTCCGCGAGGCGATGTGGGGCGTCGTCCAGCAGGGGCTGCGCACGACCGACGCGGACTACGTCGCCTACGCGGACCAGTTCTTCGCCCGGCTGCGCGAGCGCGCGTCCGACCCCCGCTACCCCAGCTTCATCGAGGCGCTCGAGGGTTGACTGGTCTATACCAGTTGTGCGAGGCTCTCGGCCCGTGAGGGACGAGGCGCAGGCGGTGGTAATCGGCGGCGGGGTCGGCGGCACGAGCATCCTCTACCACCTCGCCCGGCTCGGCTGGAAGGACGTCGTCCTCGTCGAGCAGTACGGCCTCACCCACGGCTCGACCTGGCACTCCGCCGGGCTCGTCGGCCAGCTGCGCTCGACGATCAGCCTGACGAAGATGATGCAGTACTCCGTCGGGCTCTACGCCGACCTCGCCCGCGAGACGGGCAAGGACCCCGGCTGGCACCAGCTCGGGGGCCTGAGGCTCGCATCGTCGCAGGAGCGCTACGAGGAGATCCAGCGCCAGGCCGGCTGGGCGAAGAGCTTCGGGCTCGACATGGAGCTCGTCTCGCCGGCGGAGGCGAAGCGGATGTTCCCGCCGATGTCGACGGACGGCGTCGTCGCGGCCGCGTTCATCCCGCTCGACGGCTATCTCGACCCGAGCCAGCTCACGTTCGCGCTCGCCGACGGCGCCCGCCTGCGCGGCGCCGGCATCGAGCAGCGCACGAAGGTCACGGGCATCAACCTGCGCAGGGGGCGCGTGCACGAGGTCGTGACGGACCGGGGCACGATCCGCACCGACGTCGTCGTGAACGCCGGCGGCATGTACGCGCCCCAGATCGCGCGCATGGTCGGCGTGACCGTCCCGATCATCCCGTACGGCCACGAGTTCCTCGTCACCGAGGCGTTCGAGCCGGCGCTCGAGCCGCTGCCGACGCTGCGCGACCCCGACCGGCTGATCTACTTCCGCACCGAGGTCGGCGGCCTAATCATGGGCGGCTACGAGCGCAACCCGGCGCCGTGGGCGCTCGACGGCGTCCCCGACGGGTTCGAGGCCCAGCTCCTGCCGGAGGACTGGCCCCGGTTCGAGCCACTGCTCGAGGCCGCCGTCGAGCGGGTGCCGGCGATGGAGACGGCGGAGGTGCGCAAGCTCTACAACGGCCCCGAGGCGTTCACGCCCGACGGCGAGTTCATCCTCGGCGAGTCGGCCGTGCCCGGCTTCTGGGTGGCGGCCGGCTTCTGCGCGCACGGCCTCGCCGGCGCCGGCGGGATGGGCTGGCAGGTGGCCGAGTGGATCGTGAACGGCGAGCCCAGCCACGACCTGTTGCACATGGACGGCCGCCGCTTCGGGCGCCAGTACACGAGCCGCGCCGACGCGCTCGCCCGCGCGACCC
>JBKPMQ010000291.1:0-7817 GCA_046732235.1 Actinomycetota bacterium | reverse complement strand
GCGTGGTGCTCGTCGTGTGCGACCGCCGCTCCCGGGAGGCGCGGACGGCCCGCGCCCGCACCGCGCTCCAGGCCTGCGCCCGGATCGGGATCCCATGCGCCCTCATCACGACCGACCCCGGCCTGGCCGACCTCGCTCCGGCCGGCGTCCTCGCGGTGCCCGAGGCCGACGGCCTGCCCGCCGCGGCGGCGGCGCTGCTCGGGGCGGCGGTGCCGCTCCAGCTGCTGACGCTCGAGCTCGCCCACGCGCGGGGCACGAACCCCGACCTGATCCGGCGCGAGCAGGAGCCCTACCGCGAGGCCGCCCGGATCGTCGAGGGCGCATGAGCCTGCGCGCGCTCCACATCGTGAACGAGCCGAGCGGCCCCGGCGGCCTCTTCCTGCCTCCGCTCGAGAGCCGCGGCTTCGTCATCGACTCCGTCGACACCGCCCAGGAGCCGCTCCCGGACACGCTCGCCGGCTACGACGCCGTCATCTCCTGCGGCGGCACGGCGAACACGCACGAGAACGACATCTACGCCTGGATCGATCCCCAGGTCGAGCTGCTCCGCGAGGCCCTGCGCGACGGCGTGCCCGTGATCGGCCTGTGCCTGGGCGCGCAGCTCCTGACGAAGGCCGCCGGCGGGAACGTCTACCGGTGCGAGCCGTCGGAGGTCGGATGGGTCGAGGTGCGCACGAACGCGACCGCGTCGACCGACCCGGTGCTCGCGGCCGTGCCGGACGCATTTCTGGCGATGCAGTGGCACCGGTACGCCTGCGAGCTCCCGCCGGGCGCGGTCGAGCTCGGCCGCAACGACACATGCCTGCAGGCGTTCCGGCTCGGCGAGGCCGCGTGGGGGACGCAGTTCCACATCGAGGTCACGCGCGACATCCTGCTCGCATGGGCGCGCTGGGGCGGCGAGGACCTGGCGCAGGCCGGCTACACCCAGGAGCGGTACATGGAGGAGCTCGAACGCAACCTGCCGCGGCACGAGGAGATCGGCCGCGGCATGGCCGAGCGGTTCGCCGAGATCGCCGCGAGGCGCGCCCGAAGCGCCGCCTGACCCGGTCTAGACCAGCACCCCTGAGGTCTCTTTACTCCGACCGATCGACGGTCTAGTGTCGCCGTGGACAAGCGACCCCAAAGGAGGGCGTATGAGCGTCGATCCGGGAGCCGGCGGAGGAGGGGCACCCACCGGGCTCGAGCACCTGTCCGACGACGAGCGCACCCTGCACCGTCTCGGGTACGCGCAGGAGCTCCTGCGCGGATGGGGCGGGTTCTCGAACTTCGCAATCTCGTTCACCATCATCTCCATCCTCGCGGGCTGTCTCACGTCGTACTACATCGCGATCGGCTGGGGCGGCCCCATCATGGCCACGTGGGGCTGGCTGCTCGTCGGCGGCTTCTGCATCATCGTCTCGCTGGCCATGGGCGAGATCGCCTCGACCTACCCGACCGCCGGCGGCCTGTACTACTGGTCGTCGCGGCTCGGCAGCCCGGCCTGGGGCTGGTTCACGGGCTGGTTCAACCTCGTCGGCCAGATCGCCGTCACCGCGGCCATCGACTTCGGCGCGGCGACCTTCATCTCGTCGTTGATGAACCTGTGGTTCGGCTACTCGCTGAGCAAGGGCCACGTGTTCCTGACCTACACGGTCATCATGATCCTGCACGGCCTGATCAATACGTTCGGCGTCCGCCTCCTGGCGCAGATCAACAACATCTCCGCCTGGTGGCACATGGCCGGGGTGGTCGTCATCGTCGGCGTGCTGATCGTCGTTCCCGACCAGCACAAGTCGCTCAGCTTCGTGTTCACGGACACGGAGAACTTTTCCGGCTTCCAGGGGGACGGGTTCTCGAACCCGGTGTTCTGGTTCGTCGCCGGCCTGGGCCTCCTGATGGCCCAGTACACGATCACGGGGTACGACGCCTCGGCCCACATGAGCGAGGAGACGCAGAACGCCTCCCGGTCCGCGGCCATCGGCATGGTGATGTCGGTGGTCGTCTCCGTCATCTTCGGGTTCATCCTGCTGGTCGCGGTCACGTTCGCGATCCCGGGCCCGGTGTCGAACACCGCTCTGCAGTACACGTTCGCGGTGCAGTACATCTGGCAGAACGCGATGAGCGACAAGTGGGCCGAGTTCCTGCTCCTGATCGCCTGCGTGGCCCAGTTCTTCTGCGGCCTCGCCTCGGTCACGTCGGCCTCGCGGATGATGTTCGCGTTCTCGCGCGACCGCGCGATCCCGGGCCACCGGTGGTGGCGCAAGGTGTCCGCCCGCGAGCGGGTGCCCGTGAACTCGATCTGGGCGATCTGCTTCCTGTCGTGGGCGCTGATGCTGCCGACCCTCAAGAACCCGATCGTCGGGTACGCGGTGGGGACGTCGATCGCGGTGATCGGCCTGTACATCGCGTTCGTGCTCCCCGTGATCCTGCGCTACCGCAAGGGCGAGAGCTTCGAGCGTGGCGCCTGGCACCTCGGTAACAAGTACAAGTGGATCGACCCGCTCGCGATCATCTGGATCGCGCTCATTTGCATCCTCTTCCTGATGCCGCTGTTCCCGGACGGCATCCCGGGGAACGCGTCCGGCAACCACTACCTGCTCGACGTGAACTGGGTCGACGTGAACTACGCCCCGCTGACGGTGGGCGGCGCGTTCCTCTTCTTCGGCGGCTGGTGGGTGCTCTCCGCCAAGCGGTGGTTCAAGGGCCCGGTGAGCATGGGCACCGAGGAGGAGCTGGAGCGGATCGAGGCCGGCCTGGCGGGCGGCGACTAGCCGAACCGTTGCGGTGGATCCGCCGGACGGGGTCAGACCCCGTCCGGCGGATCCCTCGGCTCAGGGCCTTGCAGCCCGCAACGCCTCGGTGATGAAGGCCGTCTTCGCGTCGGTGTAGGCGACCCGGTCGGCGCCGTGCCGCTTCGCGAGATCGCGCTTCAGGGCCGCGTACTCCTGTGCCGCCCCGGGATGCTGCCGGAGGTGATCGCGGAAGCGAATGTGATCGGCGTGCGGAGGGCTCCCGTCGACGACGACGTAGAGATGGTGCTGCGGCGTGCCGGGCGGCCACAGGAAGGCTTCGCGGCCCGGGATCCCCTTGTCGCCCTGGTACACGTAGCCGAGGGCGCGCAGCCGCTCGATCGCCTCCGGGACGTCGGCGGCCGAGGCGACCACGACGTCGATGTCGATGACCGGCTTGGCGGCGAGCCCCGGCACCGACGTGCTGCCGACGTGCTCGACCCGCGCGCCGAGCCCGGCCACGGCAGCCCGGACGGGCTCCGCCAGCCGCTCGAACAGCTCGGGCCAGGCGGGGTCGTAGTCGGCGATGACGATCGGCGACCGGGTCGTGCTCGTCCGCGCCAGGATCTCGTTCACCGTCTCGTCCGGCGTCATCGCCGTCGTGTCGAGCCAGATGCCGACGCGGGGCGTCGACGTGGCGAACCCGTCGCGCAGCGCGTCGACCGTCCAGGCGCCGTAGCCCTTCGCCGCTCTTGCCGCCTCCCGCGCCGCGAGCGCTCCGGCAGACGGGAGCAGGACGACGACGTGGCACGGCCTGCTCCGGATCATCGTCCGGTAGTCGCCCAGCAGCGGGCCGGCCACGACGTCTTCGAGCGCCACGGTGAAGCCGGCCTCGGCGTAGGTGTCCGCCGCGGCCGCGGCGAGCCTGTAGCGGAGCCGCAGCTGCTCCATCGCCTCCGGCAGCAGATCGGGAGTCACCTCCTCCCGCCCGGTCACGATGCTTCGCCGGAACAGATCGCCCTCCAGGTGGACGCCACGCGGGAAGCGCGAAGCCAGCAGCCGCGCGACGGTCGACTTCCCGGCCGCCATCGGGCCGGTGATCAGGTAGACGACGGGCTCGGGCGCCACCCGCCGAGCATATGTCCGTCGTCACCCGCCAGCAGGGCCTCGCGCACCGTGTGGAAGTCGTCGAACGGGGTGTAGTCGAGCCCCATCCGGTCGAGGTCGTCGGCCAGGAACCGGCGGGCGAAGCGGCGGTCGGCGGCGATCGCGGCGCAGCGGTCGGAGTAGCCGTCGCCGATGTAGGCCACCGGCAGGCCGTCGCGCATCGACTCCACCACCCCCCGCTTGCACTCCGCCCCGCACACGTCGCAGTCGGCGTCGGCGCGGAAGTCGAGCGTCGTGCCCTCCGGCGTGATCCGGAACTCGTGGGCGATCACCGGCAGGTGGGCGGCGCCGACGCGCTCGAGCACCGGCCGGATGACCGACTCGAACCCGCCCGAGACGATGACGAGGCGGTTCCCGGCCGCCTCCATCGCCCGCACGAACTCGCCGAAGCCGGGGCGCACCCGGGCCGCCGCCACCGTCTCGGCGACGATCGTCTCGTGGTCGCCGCGCACCGGCCCGAACTCCATCTCCATGCATTCGCGCAGCGTGAGGCGGCCCTCCGCCAGGCCGCGCTCGGCCTCGGCGTAGGCCCCCGGCGCGTAGCGCTCGAGCAGGCCGTCCTGGGTGTCGCGCTCGGTGATCGTGCCGTCGAAGTCGACGACGATCAGCCAGCTCATCCCCGCCGCATCCAGCGGGCGACGGTGTCGGCGTCGTGGCCGTGGGCGATCAGCTGCAAAAGCGGCTTCGGGCTCTTGAGCGTCTGCATCGTCTCCATCTTCCCGACCGAGATGCCCTGGCGCTGGCAGAAGCGCAGAAGCGCCTGGCGGTCGCTCGAGAGCAGCCGCCAGACGGTCTCCTGGCGATGGCGGTCGAAGTCGCGGTACACCCCGACCTCACCGGCGATCGCGCGCCGCACCGCCTCGTTGTACTCCGCCCGGTAGTCGTGCTCCTCGGACACGGCGCGCAGTCTAGCCACGACGTCAGCTGCGGCCGATGACCTTCCCGCCGGCATCCATGCAAGGAGCCGCACCGGCGCCCCTCCTGCATGTCCGCACACCCGCGGAGATTTCGTTTGAGATTCTCTAGTCTCCGCGCATGGCAGACACCGCCGCACCCAGCACGCGCCGCTTCGGCGCCCAGAGCATGACCGCGCCGCTCCGTGAGGTGCTCGTGAAGCGCCCCGGCGCCGCGTTCGGCCGCGCCCACGACGACCCGGCGCACGGGTACCTCCACCCGGTCGACCTGGCCGAGGCCCAGCGCCAGCACGACGCCTTCTGCACGATCCTCGCGGGCCTCGGCGTCGCCGTCCACGAGCTCGGGACCGAGACCCCCAGCCCCGACCTCGTCTACACCTACGACCCCGCGCTCGTCACCGACCGCGGGATGATCGCGCTGCGGTCGGGCAAGCCCAACCGGGAGCGCGAGGGGGCCGCCCTCGCCGGCTGGGCCGAGGAGCACGACGTCCCGATCATCGGCCGGCTCGAGGCCCCGCAGACCGCCGACGGCGGCGACACCTTCTGGCTGCGGCCGGACGTCTTCTGCATCGGGCGCTCGCTGCGCACGAACGCCGCGGGCGCCCGGAGGCTGACCGAGCTCGTCGGGGGCGAGGTGCACGTCTTCGACGTCCCGTACGCGAACGGCCCGGCGGAGTGCCTGCACCTGCTCTCGGTGGTCTCGCCGATCGCCGACGACCTCGCCGCGGTCTTCCTGCCCCAGCTCCCGGCCGGGCTCTTCGAGCTGCTCGGGGAGCACGGCGTCGACCTCGTCCCGGTGCCCGAGGAGGAGCTCGTCACCCAGGGCTGCAACATCCTCGCCGTGCGCCCGGGCGTCGTCGTCATGGTCGAGGGCAACCCGGTCACGCAGCGGGCGCTGCTCGACCGCGGCTGCGAGGTGCACACGTTCCCCGGCACCGAGGTCTGCATCAACGGCTCGGGCGGCCCGACCTGCATCACGCGCCCGCTCCTGCGGGGATGAAGAACCTCTCCCCGGCGGAGCTGGCCGTCGTCGCCAACGTCGACCGCGACCGCGTCGCCGACGACCTGGCGGCGCTCGTCGCGATCCCGAGCCTGACGGGCGACGAGGGCGAGGTGCAGACCGAGGTCGCGCTTCGCATGACGACGGCAGGGCTCGACGTGGAGCGGGTGGACACGCCGGCGATCGACCTGGCGGCCGATCCCGACTTCCCGGGCGTCGAGGTGCCGCGCGACGTCCATCCGGTCGTGAGCGGGAGGCTGACCGGCGACGCCGCCGGGCGCCGCGTCCTGATCGCCGGCCACATCGACGTGGTCAGCGGCGGCGACGAGCTGGCGTGGACCTCGCCGCCCTTCCAGCCCCGGATCGACGACGGGGTGCTCTTCGGACGCGGGGCGTGCGATATGAAGGCGGGCGTCGTCGCCGGCCTGGCCGCCCTGCGGGCGATCGCCGAGGCCGGGGTGGAGCTCGGCGGCGAGGCGATGCTCGTGACCGTCCCGGGCGAGGAGGACGGCGGCGCCGGCATGCTCGCCGCAATCCGGGCGGGCTGCACGGGCGACTGGGCGGTGATCACCGAGCCGACGCGGCTCGAGATCGTCACGGCGCAGGGCGGCGCGATCACCTTCACGCTCACCGTCACCGGGCGGCCGGCGCACGCCGCGTTCCGGCGCCGGGGCGTCTCGGCGCTCGACAAGCTCGTCCCGGTCATGGAGGCGCTCGCCCGGAACGAGGAGGAGCGGAACGCCGCGGAGCGGATGCAGTCGATGCGCGACCTCGGCCTGCCCTACCCGACGTCGATCGGCCGCGTCAGCGCCGGCGTATGGTCGTCGACGGTACCGGAGCGCCTGGTGGCCGAGGGCCGCTTCGGCGTCCGCGTCGGCCAAACCACGGCCGAGGCCGAGGAGGAGCTGCGGTCCGTCGTCGCCGCGGCCTGTGCCGGGGACGAATGGCTGCGCGAGCACCCCGTGGAGGTGCAGATCACGGGCGGGCGCTTCGCCGCAGCGGCCGTGCCCTCGGACCATCCCCTGCCGTGGTCCCTCGGCGAGGCGGCCCGTGACGTGCGCGGCCGGCTGCCGCCGTTCGTCGGCGTCCCCTACGGCTCGGACGCGCGCCTCCTGATCGACCACGGCGCCACGCCGACCATCCTCTACGGCCCGGGCGACCCCGAGTACGCCCACTCGATCGACGAGCGGGTGCCGCTCGAGGACGTCGCCCACTGCGCGCGCGTGCTGGCGGTCTGGGTCATGCGCGCCCTGCAGCCGGCGGGATGAGCAGCAGCTTTCCGCGCGTCGCCCGCGACTCGAGATCCTCGTGGGCGCGGCGGGCGTCGTCGAGCGGGTAGCGGCCGCCGATCAGGACGCGCAGCTTGCCGCTGCCGACCCACTCCAGCACCTGCTCCGCCCGTGCGAGCAGGTCGTCGCGCGTCGCCGTGTAGGCCGGGAGCGTCGGCCGGGTGACGAACAGCGACCGGCCGCCGCCGAGGCGGTCCAGCACGAGCGGCTCGGGCTGCCCGCTGGCGTAGCCGTAGAGCGCCATCGTCCCCCGCGGCCGCAGGGCCGCGAGGCCGGCGTCGAACGTGTCCCGCCCGACTCCGTCGTACACGGCGTGAACGCCGGCGCCGCCGGTCAGGTCGAGCACCGCCTCGGCGAGCCCGGCGTAGGCGATCGCCTCGTCGGCGCCGTGCTCGCGGGCGAGCGCGCGCTTCTCCTCGGTCGACGCCGTCGCGATCACCCGGGCGCCGCGCAGCTTCGCGATCTGGGTCAGGAGCAGGCCGACGCCGCCCGCCGCCGCGTGGACGACCACGGCATCGCCGCGCCGGATCGGGTACGTCGACGTGGCCAGGTAGTGGGCCGTCATGCCCTGGAGGAGCACCGCGGCCGCCAGCTCGGAGCCGGTCGCGTCCGGCACCGGGACGGCCCGGTCGGCCTTGACGAGCACGCGCTCCGCGTAGCTGCCGGTGGCGCTCGTCCACGCGACCCGGTCGCCCGGCCCGATCTCCGCCACGCCGGGCCCGGCCGCGACGACCGTGCC
>JBKPMQ010000290.1:0-15166 GCA_046732235.1 Actinomycetota bacterium | reverse complement strand
CGACGGTGCCGGTCACGACGTCGCCCTCGTTGAAGTTCGTCAGGGTGCGGTCGTAGTCGGGGACGAGCTCCCCGTCGACCTCGATCATCCAGGTGTCGGTATCAGGCGTTGCCATCAAGAATGGGACGTGAAAATGCGGTGAACCTATTGCAGCACAGAACAGGCGGGGAAATGACCCGCCGCGGGCCGTAGTATACAAACGGCCTCACCTGCTGCTGAGCACATGCCCGTCCGACTCGATCGCGGCCGAGTGCGGCGGGATCGTCACCCGGCCCGCCGACCCCATCGAGACGCTTCCCGCGGTGTCGGACGGGTTGACCGCAACGACGGCGTTCGGGTACGCCCGCACCCACACCTCCCCGTCCTTCGTGGCCGGCGTCGCCGGCGCCGGCCCGGCGGAGATCTGGTAGATCGGCGAGCTCGCGCCGCCGGACCCCGTGTACGCGGAGCCGCGCGGGATGGCCACCAGCATGAACGACGCGAGGCCGTAGATCGACTGGTGGCGGGTCAGCCCGCGGTCGTCGCGGACGTAGACGCCGGACTCCCACCCACCCGCCTTCTGGAAGTAGCGGAACACCGTCTCCCAGGCCGCGCCAGACAGGCGGGCGAACCCGTCGCCGATCGTCACGGCGTCGGTGCTGTTGATCTGGTCGAAGCTCACCACCGACGGCGGGCCGTTGTCGGCCAGGAGCGAGTAGCCCTTGATCTTCAGCGTGGCCCGCGCGAGCGCGAGCGCACGGGCGAGGTAGTGGCGGCGGTGGGCCTCGGTCATCTGCTCGCCGGTGGCAGGGTCGATGGGAACATCGCTCCAGTCGGGGTCGTTCCCGGCGTCGATCACCTCCACCCCGGTCCACCCGCCGGCGATCAGGCTGTGGCGCACGTGCTGGGCCCAGGCGGAGTAGTACTTGGGGTCGGTGAAGTTCAGGAGCACCCAGCTCGGGTGCTCCAGCGGGTGGATCTCCGTGCCCGCGGCAGAATGCATGATCCAGCCCGGGTGGTGGTCGCGCACCCACTCAAGCCCGTACCCGGCCAGGCCGCAGCGGTTGCACGCGTAGAGGAGCGACCGCTGCTGCCAGGCCAGCAGGCTCTCGCCGCCGCTGCGCATGTCCTTCGGCAGCTTGCCCCATCCCAGCTGCCCGATGACGGCGGCGTACTGCACGCCGATGCAGCGCGCCCGGGCAATCGACGGCGGGCGGGCAGGGGCATAGGCGAGCGGCACGCCCGGGCGGTGCAGCCCGCTGCATGCCTCCGGGGTGCTCGACGCCGACCGGCCCTGGCACGAGACGGCCGCCAACAGCGCGGCCATCACGGCGGCCGCTGTCAGGAACCGCATCGAGTGCAGCGTCCGGCGGGCATCCCGATCACCCCGCCGTCGGGCGGTGTGATCACCGCCACCACGTCGAGGGCGAGCTCGGAGCCGCAGTGGCGGCAGTAGCCCCCCTCGGGCGGGTGGTGGCTGAGCGCGAAGACGATGTCCGAGTCGACCCCCGACCCGCGCACGGAGACGATGCCCCGGCCGTTGCGGACGCGGCCGAACTCGAGCCGCACCTCGCCGGTGCGGTCGTCGCCGTAGGTGCGGACGGTGCCGATCGCGACCCCGAGCGCGCCGTCGAGGCCGTCGGCCGCGACGAGGGGCAGGAAGAGCTCGGCGACGACGTGCTCGCCGCGCTCGCCCGCGTCGATCCACAGATAGGTGCCCGGCTCCTCACCGCGGCGGGCGGGGAGCGCGCTGATCGTCCCGCTGATCTGCGTCCAGGTCATTTCGCCTCCAGCCAGGTCGCGCCCACGCCGACGTCGACCGCGAGCGCGGGATCGAGCGGATACGCGCCCGTCATCTCCTCGGCCACGAGCGTCCGCAGGGCCGACACCTCGCCGTCGGCGGCCTCGAACAGGAGCTCGTCGTGGATCTGCAGGACGAGCCGCGAGCGGCGGCCCTCGTCGCGCAGGCGCCGGTGGATGCGGATCATCGCCACCTTGATGATGTCCGCGGCGCTGCCCTGCATGACCGTGTTCACCGCCAGCCGCTCCCCCAGGCTGCGAGTCTGCCAGTTCGACGCGCGCAGCTCCGGGATCGGCCGCCGGCGCCCGAACAGCGTCGTCACCCAGCCGTCGCTCTTGGCGCGCTCGATCGTGGCGGCGATGAACTCGTTCACGCGCGGGAACCGGGCCAGGTACGTGTCGATGAAGCTCTGCGCCTCCTCGCGGGAGATCCCGAGCTGCTCCGAGAGCCCGAACGAGCTGATGCCGTAGATGATCCCGAAGTTGACGGCCTTGGCCTTGTTGCGCTCGTCGCGGGTGAGCTCGGCCGGCGGCTTCCCGAGCACCTGCGAGGCCGTCACCCGGTGGATGTCCTCGCCGCGCGCGAACGCCTCGTGCAGCGCGGGCTCGCCCGAGAGGTGGGTGAGGATGCGCAGCTCGACCTGCGAGTAGTCCGCCGAGAGCAGCTTCGACCCCTCGCCGGCGAGGAACGCGCTGCGGATCTCGCGGCCGAGCGGCGTGCGGATCGGGATGTTCTGCAGGTTCGGGCGGATCGACGAGAGCCGGCCGGTGGCCGCGGTCGTCTGGCTGAACGTCGTGTGCAGGCGCCCGTCTCCGGAGTCGATCAGGTCGGGCAGAGGAACCAGATAGGTGTTCAGGAGCTTCGACTGCTCCCGCCACTGCTCGACCACGTCCACGATCGGGTGCATGTGGCGGATCTTCGCCAGCACGCGCGCGTCGGTGGAGTAGCCGGTCTTGCCCTTGCGGTCGGCGGGCAGCCCCAGCCGCTCGAACAGCACCTCCCCCAGCTGCTTCGGCGACCCGATCACGAACGGCCCGCCGGCCAGCTCGTGGCAGCGGGCCTCGAGCTCCTCCACCTGGTCGGCCAGCTTGGCCGCGATCTCGGCCAGGCGGTACGTGTCGACCCTGATGCCGGCCGCCTCCATCGCCCCCAGCACCGGGACGAGCGGCAGCTCGATGTCCTGGTAGAGGTCGGTCATCTCGCGCTCGCCGAGTCGCTCGGCGGCCCGCGGGTGCAGGCGCCGAGCGGCGGCGGCCGCGCGCACGAGCGCGGAGGTCTCCTCGTCGGCCGCCACCTGCAGGCCGAGGCCGGCCTCCTCGGCCAGGTCGTCGATCTCGTAGTCGGCCCGGCCGGGGTCGAGCAGGTAGGCGGCGATGGCCGTGTCGCCGGAGGGCGTGAGCGCCGGATGCTTGAGCCCGTGCGTGATCACGCGGCGGTCGCGGAGCGCATCGACGACGCGGGCCGCATCTGCCTCGACGACGAGCACGTCGGCGCCGTCGCCGGTGACGGCCGCCCGGCCGTCACCGATCGCCAGCGCCACCTCGCCGGGGAGGGCGCGCAGGTCGTCCACGCCGGCCTCGCGCCACTCGAGCTCGACGCCCTCGATCACCTCCGCCGGCGCGCCCGGCACCGCCTCCTCGAGCTCGTCCACACGCTTCAGGAGCGCCCTGAACTCGAGCTTGCGGAAGAGGTCCTTCATCGTGGAGCGGTCCGGCGGGGCGGCCACCATGGCGCCGAAGTCGACGTCGATCTCGAGCTCGCGGTCGATGGTGGCGAGCTGTTTGGAGCGGGTGGCCGCCTCGGTCGCGGTGCGCAGGTTCTCGCGCCGCTTCTCGCCCGGCACGGCGTCGAGGTTGGCGTAGACGCCCTCCATCGACCCGAACCGCACCAGCAGCTCGGCGGCCGTCTTGTCGCCGATCCCGGGCACGCCGGGGATGTTGTCCGAGGTGTCGCCCTTGAGCCCGATGAAGTCCGGCACCAGGTCGGGGCCGATCCCGTAGCGCTGCATGATTCGATCGGGCGTGTAGACCACCACGTCGGCGACGCCGCGCGGCGTCATCATGATGCAGACGTTCTCGGAGGCGAGCTGGAACGCGTCGCGGTCGGTGGAGACGACGCAGACGCGGTGCCCGGCGGCCTCGGCCCTGGTCGCGAGCGTCCCGATGACGTCGTCCGCCTCCTTGCCCTCGACGCGGAAGTTGCGGTAGCCGAACGCTTCGACGATGGGCTGGAAGTAGGGCTGCTGCTGGCGCAGCAGATCGGGCATCGGCCGCCGGTGGGCCTTGTACTCCGGTGCGAGCTCGATGCGCGCCGTCGGCTTCTCGTCCCACGCGACGAGCACCGTCGCCGGGCGGTAGTCGGCGAGCAGCTTCATGAGCATGTTTGCCATGCCGAGCAGCGCGTTCGTCGGGAACCCGTCGACGGTCTGGAGCTCCTCGGGGAGCGCGTAGAACGCCCGGTACGCGAGGCCGTTGCCGTCGACCAGGAACACGTCACACTGCTTGGCCGGGGCGTCGTCGAGGTTCAGATCCTTGGGCTGAGCCTGCTTGACCGTGGCCATCCTTCGCAGCGTATCCGAGCCCGCGGCAGCTCGCAGCGCGCTGCCCGTCCGGCCCCGATTACGCTTCCTCGGTGTCACGGAACCCTTCGGTCTCGTACAGCTTGACGATGCGGGTCGAGATCCCCGCGGTGGCCGGCTCGTTCGCCAAGGTGGCGGGCGCGATCGGCGACGCCGGCGGCGATCTGGGGGCGATCGACCTCGTCCGTGTCGCCAAGGGCCACCGGGTGCGCGACGTCACGGTCTCTGCCTCGGACGCCGACCACGGCCAGCGCATCGTGGACGCCGTGCGCGGCGTGCCCGGCGTGCGGATCGTGAACGTCTCCGACCGCACGTTCCTCATGCACCTGGGCGGCAAGATCGAGGTGCAGAACAAGGTGCCGGTGAAGACCCGCGACGACCTGTCGATGGCCTACACGCCCGGCGTCGCCCGCGTCTGCACGGCGATCGCCCGAGACCCGGACAAGGCCCGCGCGCTCACCATCAAGCAGAACACGGTCGCCGTCGTCACCGACGGCACGGCGGTGCTCGGGCTGGGCGACATCGGCCCGCGTGCGGCCATGCCGGTGATGGAGGGCAAGGCGATGCTCTTCAAGGAGTTCGCCGGGATCGACGCGTGGCCGCTCTGCCTCGACACGACGGACACCGACGAGATCATCGCCATCGTAAAGGCGATCGCGCCCGGCTTCGGCGGCATCAACCTGGAGGACATCGCCGCTCCGCGCTGCTTCGAGATCGAGGGCCGGCTGCGGCGCGAACTCGACATCCCGGTCTTCCACGACGACCAGCACGGGACCGCGGTCGTCGTGCTGGCCGGCCTGCTGAACGCCGCGCGGGTCGTCGGCAAGCCGATCGAGGACATGCGCGTCGTCCTCGTGGGCGTGGGCGCCGCCGGAGTCGCCGTCAGCAAGCTGCTGATGGAGGCAGGCGTGCGCGACATCGTCGGCTGCGACCGCGAGGGCGCGCTCCACCCCGGCACGAAGGGGCTCACCGCGATCAAGAAGTGGTACGCCCGCAACACGAACCCGCGCAAGTTCTCGGGCACGGCGAACGAGGCCCTGGCCGGCGCGGACGTCTTCCTGGGGCTCTCCGGCCCCGGTGCCGTCTCGGTCGACGCGGTGCGGACGATGTCCGACGATGCGATCGTGTTCGCGATGGCGAACCCCGAGCCGGAGGTGCCGCCGGAAGAGCTCGAGGGCATCGCGCGCGTTGTCGCGACGGGCCGCTCGGACTACCCCAACCAGATCAACAACGTGCTCGCGTTCCCGGGCATCTTCCGCGGCGCTCTCCAGGTGGCGGCCACCGGGATCAACGAGGCGATGAACCTCGCCGCGGCCCGCGCCGTCGCCGCGGTGATCCACGAGGACGAGGTGAACGAGGAGTACATCATCCCGAGCGTCTTCAACAAGGCCGTGGTGGAGTCCGTCGCCGCCGCCGTCGCGGAGGCGGCCGTCGAGACGGGAGTGGCCCAGCGCAGCATCGAGCCGCCGACGGACCCGTCGGCGATCTACGGGTAACGAATCGGGGGCCAGGCCCCGCCGTCCGGCGGGGCCTGGCCCCGGTTCTCGCCCGGCGTCAGGCCGCTTCGCTGCGCAGGCCCTGGATCTCGTTCAGGGCTGCGAGCTGGTTCAGCGCGTCGGCCTCGAGCTGGCGGACGCGCTCGCGGGTCAGGCCGACCGCGCGGCCGATCACGTCGTAGTTCTGCGGATCGCCGCCGTCGAGCCCGAACCGCAGCTCGAGGATGCGGCGCTTGCGCTCCGAGAGGTGCTCGAGACCCGTGAGCAGCATCTCCTTGCGGAGGGTCTCCTCGACGAGCTCCTCGGCCTTCGGAGCCGACTCGTCGGCGATCATGTCGCCCATCTCGGAGTCGCCGTCGTCGCCGACGGGCGTGTGCATGGACGACGTCCGCGGAAGCGAGCGGGCGTCGACCACGTCGGGCACGGCCACGCCGCTGGCCTTGGCGACCTCGTCGTCCGTCACGTCACGGCCGAGGCGCGCCTCGAGTGACGCGCGGGTCGCGTCGACCCTCCGCACCCGCTCGGACACGTGCACCGGGAGCCGGATCGTGCGCGACTGGTTGGCGACCGCGCGCTGCACGGCCTGCCGGATCCACCACGTCGCGTACGTCGAGAACTTCAGGTCGCGGCGCCAGTCGAACTTCTCGACCGCGCGCACGAGCCCGATCGTGCCCTCCTGAATCAGGTCCAGGAACGGCACCCCGTGGCCGCGGTAGCGCTTCGCGACCGACACGACCAGTCGCAGGTTCGACTCGATCATGCGCCGCTTGGCGACCGGATCGCCCTGCTCCACGAGCTTCGCCAGGCGCTGCTCGTCCTCCTTGGTGAGCAGCGGATGGCGGGAGATGTCGTGCAGGTACCGGTCGAGGCTGTCCGTCGGGCCCGACGGCACGGCGGCGGCCACCGCCGCAGGCACGACGGGAGCCGCCGACCCGGCGTCGCCGGCATCGGCCGTGGGCACGATCTCGACGCCCTGCTCGGTCAGCTCGGCCGTCAGCGCCTCCAGATCCTCTTCGTCCAGGTCGAGGTCGACCGCGACTGCGTGGAGCTCCTCTTCCGCGAGCGCCCCGCGGTCATCGGCCGACTCGATCATCAGCCGCACGCGCGGCTCGTTCATCAGCTCGGTCGTCATCAATCCCTCGATAGCCCGGCGACGGTCACACCGTCCGGGCCTGGTAGTTACGAAACAATGGCTGCCTACGTGACGGTTAACGCTCGGTCACGTGTTTGCATTCCCGGGTCGTTGACCCGGCAAACGGTTGTCGGGGGCAGCCCCCACCCCGACAAATACATTGTAGCAGAGCGATGCAAGTTCCGCTTGTCAACCTAAGAGCCAGATTGACGAGCAATTCATCAGCCTTCCGGCCTCAGTACCTGTCCATGTATTCGTCGATCTCCCACTGGTGCACCTGCTCGTTGTAGGACGCCCACTCCTCCCGCTTCAGGCGCACATACTCCGTGAAGATGTGGTCGCCGAGCGCGCCCCGCATGACGTCGTCGGCCTCGAGCGCGTCGAGCGCGTGCGAGAGATCGTGCGGCAGGCTGCCGATGCCGAGCCCCTCGGAGTCCTCGGCGCTCAGGTGGTAGATGTTCTGGTTCACCGGCTCGGGCGGCTGCATCCCGCGGTTGATGCCGTCCAGGCCGGCCTCGAGCATGCAGGCGAGGGCCAGGTACGGGTTCGCGGTCGGGTCGGGCGTCCGCAGCTCGATCCGGGTCGACTGCCCGCGCTTGGCCGGGACGCGGATCGCAGCCGACCGGTTCCCCGGCGACCAGGCGACGTAGACCGGCGCCTCGTAGCCCGGCAACAGCCGCTTGTACGAGTTCACCGTCGGGTTCGCGACCGCGGTGATGGCCGGCAGGTGGTCGAGCACACCGGCGATGTAGCTACGGCAGTCGGACGAGAGCGACAGCTCGCCCGACTCGTCCAGGAACGCGTTCTCCTCCCCCCGCGCGAGCGACTGGTTCACGTGCATCCCGGAGCCGTTCTCGCCGTGGATCGGCTTGGCCATGAAGGTCGCGTGCATGCCGTGGCGGGCAGCGATCACCTTCACGACCATCCGGAAGGTGACGAGGTTGTCGGCGGTCGCCAGCGCGTCTGCGTGCCGGAAGTCGATCTCGTGCTGGCCGATGGCGACCTCGTGGTGGGCCGCCTCGAGCGAGAAGCCCATCTGCTGCAGCGTCAGCTCGATGTCGCGGCGGCAGTCCTCGCCGCGGTCGAGCGGGGCGACGTCGAAGTAGGTGGCGGCGTCGTGGGGGTCGACGGTGGGGTTTCCGTCGGCGTCGAGCTTGAAGAGGAAGAACTCGGCCTCCGGGCCCACGTTCATCGTGTAGCCCATGTCGGCCGTCTTTCTCAGCACCCGCTTCAGGTTCGTGCGCGGGTCGCCGGCGAACGGGGTGCCGTCCGGGTCGGCGACGTCGCAGATCAGCCGCGCCGTGCGGGCCGCCTCGGTGCCCCGCCAGGGGAGGACCGTGTACGTGTTCGGGTCGGGCAGGAAGTACATGTCCGACTGCTCGATCCGCTTGAAGCCGCGGATCGAGGAGCCGTCGAACATGAGCTCATTGTCGAGCGCCTTCTCGAGCTCGTCCACCGGGATGGACACGTTCTTGACGGGGCCGTACGGCTCCGTGAACTGCAGTCGCACGAACGCGACGTTGTCGCGCCGGCAGCGCTCGATGACCTCCTGCCTATCCATCCGCGGCCCCCTTGTCGTATCCCCGGTTTCGAAGGCGCCAGTCTATCGGCGGGGACGGACCGCGCCCGCGCGGCCCGGCCGGAGGACCGGGCCGCGCCTGACGGGTTCCGGGAGAGCCAGGTCTAGGCCGCTTCGGCCATCGCGGCGTCCTCGGCGGGCACGTCCACGTCCTGGCGGCGATGGCTGCGGATGAACGCCAGCGCCACCAGGGCGCCCACGGCGGCGATCGCCGCCGAGTAGCGCAGGCTGTGGCTGAGCGAGTAGATGAACACGTCGGACGGCGCATGCCCGGCCGCCGCGCGGCCGCTGGACAGGTGCTCGAAGAGCGCCGTCAGCGAGGCGACGCCGAACACGCCGCCCACCATCCGCGTCATCGACAGCACGCCCGAGGCCGCGCCGGCTTTGGTGCGGTCGACCGAGCCCATGACGGCCGCCGTCATTGGCGACATCGTCATGCCCATCCCGACGCCGCCGACCAGGAAGGCGGGCAGCAGGGTCAGGTAGCCGCTCGTATCGGAGATGCGCGACTCGAGGAAGAGCGAGGCCGCGATGAGCGACATCCCTCCGGTAAGGAGCCAGCGCGAGCCGTACCGGTCGGAGAGCTTCCCGGCCACCGGGGCCGTCGCGATGATCAGGAGCGTCATCGGCAGGAAGCGCACGCCGGTCTCGAGCGGTGACAGCCGCTCGATGTTCTGCATGTAGAGCGTGATGAAGAAGAACGTTGCGAACATCGAGAACATGACCAGGAACGCGATCACGTTGCCGGCGTTGAACGTCCGGTTGCGGAAGAACCCCATGTCGAGCATCGGGTCGCGCCCTCGCAGCTGGAGCATCACGAACGCGACGAGCCCGGCGACGCCGATGGCGAACTCGCCCAGGATCCGGCCCGATGCCCAGCCGTAGTCGTTGGCCTGCACCAGGCCGAGGACGAGGCCGCCGAGGCCGATCGAGAGCGTGGCGATGCCGAGCCAGTCGATGCGCCGGACGGCGGTCTCGTCACGCGACTCGCGCACGGCGTACATCGTCAGCGGCGCCGCCACGACGGCCACGGGCACGTTCAGGAAGAAGATCCACTCCCAGCCGGCCTTCTCGACCAGAAAGCCGCCCACCACGGGGCCCATGCCCAGCGCGAGGCCGGAGATGCCGGCCCACATGCCGAGCGCGCGCCCGAGCTCGGCGCCGCTGAAGGTGTTCGTGATGATCGAGAGCGATCCCGGCATCAGGAACGCCGCGCCGGCGCCCTGGACGCTGCGGAAGAAGATGAGCTCGCCGATCGAGCCGGAGACCCCGGCGCCGATGGAGCCCAGCGTGAAGACCACGAGCCCGGCCAGGAACATGCGCTTGCGGCCGAACACGTCGCCCAGGCGGCCGCCCGTCACGAGCAGCACGCCGAACACGAGCGTGTAGGCGTTCACGGTCCACGAGAGCCCGGAGATCGAGGCCCCGAAGCTGTCCTTGATGGCCGGGAGCGCGATGTTCACGACCGTGTTGTCGAGCATGACCATGAAGAGCGCGAAGCACATCGCCCCCAGGGTCCACCACTTGCGATTGTCGTCAGTTATTGCAGGCACTGCAGCTCTTCCCCTTCGATCCTCTGCTGATGAAATCTCCCGTGAACCGGGAGCGATGATGCGTCGTCCAAGACTGCCCCGGCGGCCCCGGTCGGGCCATGGGGCTGCCCCCCTTTACAACGTTCGGCGAACCACACCGGGGACATCATGCGGCCCCTCGCGTCTCCGCCCCCTGGAGCACCCGCCGCAGCGAGTCGCGCATCTGCTCCAGCTCCTTCGCCGGCAGGGAGCCCAGCAGCTGCCCCATCTGGTCGGAGAAGGTCGGGAGCCGGTCGACCAGCCGTCGGCCGGCGTCGGTGAGGGTCACCCACACGACCCGGCGGTCGCGCTGGTCGCGCTCGCGGCGGACATGGCCGGCGCTCTCGAGCCTGTCGATCACGCCGGTGATGGTCGAGGCGAGCATGTGGCACTCGCGGCCGAGGTCGCGGGCCGAGAGCCGGCCCCCGGCCCCGTGCAGCATGTGCAGGGCGAGCGCCTGCGGCATGGTCACGCCCTGCTCCTCGACGAGCGGGCGGGTCGTCCGCTTGGCCTGCGCGGCGATGTCGTACAGCAGCTGTCCTACCTCCGCGGCGAGCTCGCCCTTCTTCGACATCGTTCGCGTTGACATGGTTCGCGTCGTATCCTTTCGCAGAAAAACCTTTCGCACGCGAAATATATCGACGCGAAGGAGATTTCGCAACGTTGGTCCGTGCGGGCCGCGCGGAGGGTCCTAGACGCGCTCGGCGGCCGCGGCGATCTCCTCGGCCACCTCGGAGATGTCGCGGTTCGCGTTCCACACCTGGCGCTGGCGGTCGGCGCCGTTGCCGTTCTCGAGGATCCAGTCGATCCGGGCCAGCTCGTCGGCGCAGCCCAGCTCGCGGGAGATCGGGCGCAGCTCGCGGATGCGGCGCCGGGCGAGCGTGCGCGCCGCCATCTTCACCCGCTTGCCGGCGGCGAGGTCCATCAGCGGCGCGTCCAGGCCGTAGCGCAGGGCGAGCCACTTGTTCTCCGACAGGAGCATGCGATGGTACGAGAGCACCTGCCCGTTCGCGTAGCGGTCGAGCAGGAGCTTCACCAGGCACTGCACGTAGGCGGCGAGCGCGATCGTGTCCTCGAGCCGGGTCTGGCAGTCCATCACCCGCACCTCGATCGTGCCGAAGCGGGGGTGCGGGCGCACGTCCCACCACAGGTGCGTGTAGTCGCCGATCGCGCCGGTCGCCTCCATGAACCCGACCGCCTCGGCGTAGTCCTGGTAGTCGGCGAACCGCGGCGGCAGGCCGCTGCGCGGGAAGGCCGAGAAGATCATCGCCCGGGTCGACGCCAGGCCGGTATGGTCGCCGCGCCAGAAAGGCGAATTGGCCGAGAGCGCGAGCAGCACCGGGAGCTCGATCAGCACGCCCTCCATGACCGCGAGACAGGCCTCCGGCGACGGGACGGCCACGTGGACATGCATCCCGAAGACCAGCTCGCGGCGGGCGACGTACTGGAGCATCTCGACCAGGGCGCGGTAGCGGTCGCGGGCCGTGATCTTCTGGTTCTCGAAGAGCGAGAACGGGTGCGTGCCGGCGGCGCCGAGGCGCATGTCGTGGGCCCGCGCGTGGTTGGCGACGTACTGGCGAATGAAGCGCAGGTCGGCCGCCGCCTCGGGGACGTCGGCGCAGACGCACGTGCCCGACTCGAGCACGCACTGCATCAGCTCGGGCTTCAGCCGGTCGGCCATCTCGGTCTCGGCGGTCTCGGCCAGCAGCTCCTCGACGCCGGACACGAGGTCGAACCCGGCCGGCTCGAGGAGCATGTACTCCTCCTCCACCCCGACGGTCAGCGGAGGGCCGGCGCCGAAACGGTGGTCCAGCACGCTCGAGCGAGCGGCCCCCTTGCCGGTCCCCTCCCCTTGCGACTCAGCCATGAGGGCCTGTTGTACCCCATTTCGGCCCCCCTGCCAACGCGGCGGTACCATTTGCCACTCGGCCGGCCGAAGTGGCGGAACGGTAGACGCACGCGACTCAAAATCGCGCGGCCGCAAGGCCGTGTGGGTTCGAATCCCACCTTCGGCACTCCCGCGCACAGACGCGCGCGTCAACCGCGCCGGTTTCCGCCGAACGAGGAGGATCGTGCCCGGCGGACCGGTTCTCGAGGCTGGCCCGCCGGGCTCTCAGCGCGCCCAGCTTGAGGGTGCCGGGAGCGCGAGCTTCATAACGTGGATACCTCGCCCCCGGCGGCGCAAAACTCCTGACATGGGCCGTCCCGGCCTGTTACGCGGGCTCGATCTGCCGGATCGTGTATCCCGCCCGACGAAGATCGTGCAGCGATATCCGCAGGTGGCCCCGGGTCACGGGGCTGTAGAAGGTGAGGCGGCCGTGCCGGTCGAGGACGCCTCGGATCGTGCGGCGAGCGTGCCGGTGTGAGGACAGCCCGTCGGGCAGTGCCATCACGACCTCGGTGCCCGGCATCAAACGGCGGCGGAGGAACGAGGGCACGTTGTCGAGCCTACAACGGCCGGCGGTCCGTGACCAGGGCTCGTTGGAAGAAAATCCCAATCTCGCCGGGGTGCAGAGGCGCCGAGCCGGCCTCGGGTCAGCTCCCCTGCCGGCCACAGGCCGAAGCGCGCCGGATGGCGGCGTCGACGAGCGGGCTCGTCTCGAGCCGGTTCGCCACCTCGAGGGGCGGCAGTGCGCCGGCACAATCGCCGACCTGGAGGAGGGCGTAGCCGAGGTTGTAGTTCGCGTACGCCTCGTAGGGATCGGCCGGGCCGGTGCCCCGAAGTTCCTTGACGGCGCGGCGCAGGGGCGGGATGGCCCCCTCGTAGTCGCCCTGCTGGATGCGCGCGTATCCCTCGTCGTTGAGCGACCTTCCGTCAGCCGCTGCCGCGAGCGGCACGGGCGTGGAGGCCGTGGTGGCGGTCGGCGAGCTCGTCGATGGCGTGGTCGCAGGGCCTGCCGCGGTGGTGGCCGGCCGGGTTGCGGCGCCCGCGTGCCCGGACGATGTCGCACGGGTGGCCGGCCGCGCCTGGACGCCGGTATCCCCCGGCGACGTGAGGTACGACGCAGCGCCCCCGATCGCCGCGCCGACGATGATCGCCGCGAGGGCACCCGGGATGACCAGACGCCGTATGCGGCGCCGGGTGCGGTAGACGCGCGGACCCGCGTATGCTCCTGGCGGAGCCGGCCGCAGGACCGGTCGTCGCACTGGGTCGTTCCGGCTTCTCCGCATACGTCCTCGACGGTCGGGCTTCCCCTTCGGGAGAAGCGGTAAACCGGGCGAACGCGGGGCCTGGGGCCGGCGCCGGGTTTCCACCCTCGACGCTTACCGCGACGGCTGCCTCGCGACGATCGTCCCGTGCCGGCGCGGCGCCGCCGCCTCTCGGCGGCGGGGCGGATTGGGCCTTGCGCTACATGCCCTCGGCGTACTGCGGCGCGTTCCCGCCGATCTCCATCCAGTCGGCCTTGTAGGCGACCTGGAGGTGGAAGGTCGGCTCCATGTCGAGCTCGCGCATCAGGCCGGCGGCGACGAAGTACTTCTCGCCGAGGTCGTCGTAGAGGCTCGACCCGCAGTTGCTGCAGAAGTGGCGGGGGGCGAACTCGCTCTCGTACCTGCTGACAAGGTCCTCGCCCTTGGTGAACCGGAAATTCTCCTTGGCGACGACCACACCCGCGAGGCTCGACCCTGTCCAGCGCTGGCAGCGGGTGCAGTGACAGTACCCCAGCCCTTCAGGGTCCGTGACCTCGTACTCGATCTTGCCGCACAGGCAGGTTCCCTTGAGCGTCTCACTCATGTTCCGACCCCCTTGTCGAGCGTGCTTGCGGTCCGCTGCAACGCTACCACCGGCGCCCGGAAGGAACGTGTGCGCCGCTGCAGAGGCGGAGCGGGTTCCGCCCGAGACGCTTGAGGCCCGCCGAAGTACGATTCCGGCCTCCTGCAGTCGCGTTAGGGGGAGATCGGGTGGTCGCGCGATTCCACGGCGGGTTCCTCGACGGCAAGCTCGTCGCCGACTGGGCGACGCCGCCCGGCACGTCGGTCTGGATCGAGCGGGTCGATGGCGGCGTCATCGCCATGGAGCGGCCGCCGGATCCGCCGGCGCCGGGCGACGCGGGGCCGGGGTACGACCACTACGTGCTCTCCGAGGTCGTCGCCGATCTCGCCGTGTACCACGCGACGGACGCCTAGTCGAGCCCCCGCTCCGCCAGGGCACGCAGGCTGGCGTGCTCCTCCGCGCAGGCCGGGCAGCCCTGGAGGTGCGCCCGCATGGCCAGGCAGTGGCGCGCACGCGCGCAGTCGTCCGGCCCGACGCACGTCGGGCAGCGCGCGAACGCGTGCGCGAGCTCGGCCTCGACGTAGCGGTCGAGGTGCTCGAAGCACTCGTCGCACCCGAGCTCGGGCTCACCGGGTCCGAGGAGGCGGTCCGCCGCGGGGGGCTGGTTCAAGGCTCGACCTCCCGGGCGAGGTGGGCACGCAGGTTCCGGCGGGCGTCGTGGAGGGTCTTGTAGATCGCACCGCGCGTGGTGTGGAGGCGGTCGGCGAGGACGTCGATCGGGACGTCGTTCAGGGCGATCGCGACCAGGATCTCCCGCTGGTGCGGGCTGAGGACGTCACGGATCGCCGCGGCGATCGCCCGCAGCCGCTCGGCCTCTTCGGGGTCGGCGGCGGCGACCGCCGGCGCGAGCCGCGTCCACGCCTCCGGCTCGAGCGTGATCTCGCGGTGCTGCCACGCCCGCCGGCGCGCCTTCACGGACGCCTCGAGGATCGCGAACTTGGCCGCCCAGGTCGTGAACCGGCTGTCGCCGCGGAAGGTCGGCAGCTTGCGCATGACCGCCACCAGGGCATCGTCGGCCGCCTGCACCGCCAGGTCGTCCACCTCCGCGTCCGGGACGTCGCGGTGGGCGGCGCGGCGGCGGGCGAGCTCAAAGCGGGCGGCGCGCAGCAGGAAGGCATGCAGCCGGGCGATGTCGGCGTCGCGCTCGCCGCTCGGGAGGCTGAGCCCGCGCACCCACGAGCGCGAGTCCGGGTCGAGCGGCACGGGCGCCGCGGCGGCCGCTGCGTGGGCCGGCTCCACGCCCCGCACGGTACCGGCC
>JBKPMQ010000289.1:0-6040 GCA_046732235.1 Actinomycetota bacterium | reverse complement strand
CTCCGGCGCCGTGTCCGCGGTCGAGGTCGTCCGCGAGCACCTCGGGCGGATCGAGCGGCTCAACGGCGCCGTCAACGCCGTCGTCACGCTGCTGCCCGAGCGGGCGCTCGCGGCGGCGGCGGAGGCCGACCGGCGCCGGTCGGCGGGGGAGCCGCTGCCCCCGCTCCACGGCCTGCCGATCGCCCACAAGGACCTCGTGGACACGGCCGGCGTGCGCACGACCTACGGCTCGCCGTCCTTCCGCGATCACGTGCCAGACGTCGACGAGCTCCTCGTCACCCGCATCCGCGCCGCAGGCGGGATCCTGGTCGGCAAGACGAACACGCCCGAGTGGGGGGCGGGGTCGCACACGTTCAACCCGGTGTTCGGCCCGACCCGGAACCCCTGGGACACATCCCGGTCGGCGGGCGGGTCGAGCGGCGGTGCGGCTGCGGCGCTCGCGTGCCGGATGCTCCCGATCGCGGACGGCAGCGACCTGGGCGGGTCGCTGCGAAACCCGGCGGCGTGGAACGGCGTCATCGGGCTTCGGCCGACGCCGGGCGTCGTCCCGTCGTGGCCGTCGGACTCGCCGTGGCTGCCGTTCTCGGTCGACGGGCCGATGGCGCGGACGGCGGCCGACGTGGCGCTCCTCCTCGGGGCGATGGCGGGGGCCGATCCGCGTGCCCCGCTCTCCCAGCGGGCGGCGCCGCTCGACCTGGGTCTGCCGCTCGACGCCGACCTTCGCGGCCGGCGGGTGGCCTGGAGCGGGTCGCTGGGCGGCCTCCCGATCGAGCCGGCCGTGCTGAGCGCGCTCGAGCCGGCCGTGGGCAGGCTGGCCGACCTCGGCCTCGACGTCTCGGAGGACGAGCCCGACCTCGCCGGCGCCGACACCGCCTTCGAGACGTGGCGGGCGTTCGGGTTCGCGCTATCGCTGGGCGAGCTCTACGACACCGACGGCGATCGCATGAAGGAGACCGTCCGCTGGAACGTGGAGCGGGGACGGGCGCTCACGGTCTCCGACCTGACCGCCGCGACGCGCCTGCACGCCGCGCTGCACGGCCGCGCGCTCGCGTTCTTCGAGCGCTTCGACTACCTCGCCTGCCCGGTGACCCAGGTGGAGCCGTTCCCCGTCGAGGTGGAGTACCCCGACGAGGTCGCGGGCGTCCCCATGGGGAGCTATCTGGAGTGGATGCGCGCGTGCTCGCGGATCTCCGTCACCGGCTGCCCGGCGATCTCGATTCCGGCCGGGCTGTCGGCGGACGGGCTCCCGGTCGGGCTGCAGCTGGTGGCGCGGCCGTTCGCCGAGCGGGCGCTGCTCGAGGTCGCCCATGCGCTCGATGGCCTGACCGGCTACTCCCGGCTGGTCCCGCCCGTCGCGGTCGCGGGACGGTGAAGCGGGTTCTGCCTTCTTGACGGGTCGAGTAGCATCGCGGCCCATGGAGGGAAGCCGGTTCGACCTCGTCGTCCTGGGCTCGGGCCCGGCCGGCCAGAAGGCCGCGATCCAGGCGGCCAAGGTGGGCGCATCCGTTGCCGTCGTCGAGCGGCGCGACACGATCGGCGGCGTGTGCGCGAACACGGGCACGATCCCGTCCAAGACCCTGCGCGAGGCCGCCGTCTACCTGACGGGCCTCTCCGAGCGAGGGCTCTACGGACAGAGCTACCGGGTCAAGGAGGAGATCACCATCGACGACCTGATCTGGCGCACCCAGCAGGTGATGGGGCGCGAGGTGGACGTGATCCGCAACCAGCTTGCGCGCAACCACGTCCGCGTGCTGGGCGGGCGGGCCCGCCTCGCCGACGCCCACCGGGTCGAGGTGTCCGACCTGCACGGAGGCGTCCGCACCGTGGAGGCCGACCGGATCGTGATCGCGACCGGCACCGAGCCGGCCCGCCCGCCGGACGTCGAGTTCGACGAGGCGACCATCCTCGACTCCGACGGCATCCTGCAGATGTCGCGCATCCCCGCCACCCTCGTCGTCGTCGGGGCGGGCGTGATCGGCATCGAGTACGCGTCGATCTTCGCCGCCCTCGGGACCGGGGTCACGGTCGTCGAGCGGCGCGATCGGCTGCTCGAGTTCTGCGACGGGCAGATGGTCGAGGCGCTCCAGTACTACCTGCGCGACCTCGGGGTCGTCTTCCGGCTGGGCGAGACGGTGACGTCGGTCGAAAAACACGACGGCGGCACGCTGACGACGCTGGCGAGCGGCAAGCGCATCGCCGCGGACGCGGTGATGTACTCCGCCGGCCGCCAGGGCGCAACCGCCGGGCTCGGGCTCGAGGAGGTCGGGCTCGAGATCGACAAGCGCGGACGCATCTCGGTCGACGAGCACTACCGCACCGCGGTCGACCATATCTACGCCGTCGGCGACGTGATCGGCTTCCCCAGCCTGGCGTCGTCCTCGTTCGAGCAGGGCCGGCTCGCCGCCGCCCACGCCTTCGGGCTCGACACCCGGCCGATGCGCGAGTTGCTGCCGATCGGCATCTACACCATCCCCGAGATCAGCTACGCCGGCCGCACCGAGGAGGAGCTGACGGGCGAGGGCATCCCGTACGAGATCGGAGTCTCCCGCTACCGCGAGCTCGCCCGCGCCCAGATCCAGGGCGACCAGGTCGGGATCCTCAAGCTGCTCGTCGAGCCGGAGGCGCGCACGCTCCTCGGCGTGCATGCGTTCGGGACGGCGGCGACCGAGCTCGTGCACATTGGGCAGACGGTCATGGGCCTCGGCGGCACAGTCGACTACCTGATCGACCAGGTCTTCAACTACCCGACGCTGGCCGAGTCCTACAAGGTCGCCGCGCTCGACGCGACGAACAAGCTCCGCGCTCTGAACCGGCTGACGGTCTAGCGGCCCGGGCGGTTTGAATCCGGCGCTCGTGGACGGTAGGATCGCCTGCAGTCAACGCTCGTAGCCAACGCCACGAGTAGGGTGGGCCGGAGCACGGGCGGGATCGAGGAGGTCACGCGATGCTCCGAAGCCGCCACACCGTCCCGTTCCTTGCGGTGGTGACCGCGTCGCTCGTGTGGGGGGCCGCGGTCGCCTCGGCGGCGAAGGTCGCGGTCGTGAACCACGCGCTCGTCTACACGGGCGTCGGGACCGAGACCAACGACGTGCGCGTCGCGCGACATGCAGGGGCCTTTGTCGTCCGCGATCTCGCGGCCACGCTGATGCCGGGTACCGGCTGCAGCAGGGTCACCGCCCACAAGGCGACGTGCGGCCCGGCCGGAGTCCGGTCGTTCAGCGCGGCCCTCGGCCGGGGTGCCGACCAGGCGGTCGTCGCCGACCTGCTGCGGCTGCGTGCCATCGTCGTCCGCGGCGGGCACGGCGGCGACACCATCGAGTCCGTCCTGGCGCATGTGACCTTCTACGGTGGGCCGGGCCACGACCGGCTCATCGGAGGGCTGCGCGCCGATGTGCTTTGGGGCAAGCGGGATGCGGACTTCATCCGCGGCCGTGGCGGCGCCGACCACCTGAAAGGCGGGCTGGGCGACGATCTGATCGTCAGCGGGCCCGGCGCCGATCGGGCATTCGGCGGTGCGGGCGACGACAGGGTGTACGGCAGCCGGGGCTCCGACGTGCTCCGCGGCGGTCCGGACGACGACACCATGGCGGATTTCTCGGGGTGGGATCACCTCTACGGGGGGACCGGCGAGGACTATCTCAACACGTTCGAGCTCGCGCCCGACGGGAAACCCGGGGATTTCCAGAACGCCAGCGCGGGGCCCGATTACGGCTGCCGCGCATCGCCCGACGACGTGCTCGTGGGATGTGACGAGAACGCAAAGTAGCGGGGCGGCTCAGCCGCCCGTGCGCTGGAGCACGATGACCGGGATCTCGCGGGTCGTGTTGCGCTGATATTCGTCATAGCCCGGGAAGATGCCCGTCATCGTCCGCCACAGCCGCGGCTTCTCGTCCGGGCCTGCGGGATGTGCCGTCGCGTGGAACCGCTCGCCCCTCACCTGCACGTCGACCTCGGGATGGGCCAGCAGGTTGAGGTACCAGGCGGGGTGCGTCGGGGCGCCGCCGCGCGACGCGACAACGACCAGGCGGTCGCCGTCGCGGCCGTAGATCAGCGGCAGGGTGTGCGGCTCGCCGGTTCGGCGGCCGCGGGTGGTCAGGAGCAGCGTCGGGTTGCCGTTCCAGTCGTGGCCGTCTTCGCCGTCGGTCTCGATGTAGCGCTCGACGTGGTCGGCGAACCACGGGCGGGGAGATGGTTGATCGCTCATGTATCGGATCGTAGCCGCCGGCCGAGGATCGCCGCGCCGGCGCTGGACACACCCAGCGAGGCTATGGCCGAGGCGACGATCGCCGCGCCCTGGCCGGACGTCAGGAGGCCGTCGGTCAGGCCCAGCGCGACGACCCCCGCCGGCAGCCCGAGCTGCGCGGCCGCGAGGAGGCCGGACGGCCACGGCATCCGCATTACGACGGCGACCGCCACGTGGCAGGCGACGACTGCGCAGACGAGGACGAGCGCGAGAACGATGTCCGACTGCGATGACACGAGCGAGCGGAAATTCAGCCGCGCGCCCAGAGTCACGAAGAAAAATGGCACGAAGAAGCCCTCGGCGATGCCGACGAGCTGCTGGGTCAGCCGGCGCGGCTCGCCGGCGAGGGCCACGATCATCCCTGCCGCGAAGCCGGCGATGAGGATGCTCGTGCCGAACTCGGTGGCGAGCGCCGAGAGCCCGAACAGCACGAGCAGCGAGAACCGCAGGTCGAGCGCCCACCCGCGCTTGGCGGAGTCGTCGCGCAGGGCCCGAACGACCCGCTTCCCGCGGATCGCGTGGACGACGGCGAACACGGCGACCGCGGCCGCGGCCACGGCGATCCCGCCCGCCGCGATCCGCAGCGCACGCGACGGCTCGAGGGCGAGCGGGAGCGCGACGATGGTGGCGATGTCGACGAGCGCGATCCAGGTGGTCGCGAGCAGGATCTCGCCGCCGGCGAGCCCGCGCTCGTTCAGGATCGGCATGACGACCGCCGAGCTCGACGCGGCCAGGAGCAGGACGAACAGGGCCGGGTGCTTGATCGGCGTGGCGTGGGCGAGCGCCCAGGCGACCGGGATCGCGATCGCGAACGAGAGCGCGGACGCGACCGTGGCGCGTCGGAGCGCCCGCCGCAGGCCGCGGTCGCGCAGGGGCAGGTGCGTCCCGACGACGAACATCAGCATGGCGAAGCCGGCGGCCGAGAGGAAGACGACGGTCGCGTCGCCCGTGTCGATCTCGCGCAAACCGGTCCGGCCGATCACGACGCCGGCCGCGATCTCGCCCACGACGACGGGCACGGCCAACCGGCTTGCTCCCGAGAGCAACGGCCCGGCGAGGCCGCAGGCGACGATCAGGGTGAGGACGCCGAACGTCATGGGGGCGATAGTGTGAACCGATGCGCGCGGTCGTGCTGGAGGACGTCGGGCGCCTGGCCGAGCGGGAGGTGCCCGATCCGGCGCCCGGGCCCGGCGAGGTGCTCGTCGAGGTGGGCGCCTGCGGGGTCTGCCGCACCGACCTCCAGATCTTCCAGGGCGACCTGCCGCTGCGGCGGCGGCCGGTGATCCTCGGCCACCAGGTCGCCGGCCGGATCGCCGGCACGGGGCAGCGGGTGGGGGTGGCCTGGCTGCACGGCGCGGACGGCACCTGCGCCGCCTGCCGGCGCGGGCTCGAGAACCTGTGCCCGAACGCCGAGTTCACGGGCTGGACATCGGACGGCGGCTACGCCGAGCTCGTGCGTGCCCGGCGCGACTTCGTGTTCCCGCTCCCGGCGGGGTTCGCCGACGTCGAGGCGGCGCCGCTCCTGTGCGCCGGGATCATCGGCTACCGGTCGCTGCGCCTGGCGGGTGCCGGGGCGGGCGGCCGCCTGGGCCTCTTCGGCTTCGGCTCCTCCGCGCACCTCGCGATCCAGGTTGCGCTCCACTGGGGCTGCGAGGTGGCGGCCTTCACGCGGTCGGAGACCGAGCGCGCCCTGGCGCTGCGGCTGGGCGCCGCCTGGGCCGGCGGCTACGACGACCCGGCGCCCTGGCCGCTCGACGCGGCGGTCACCTTCGCGCCAGCCGGGTCGGTGGTGGTGGC
>JBKPMQ010000288.1:0-7772 GCA_046732235.1 Actinomycetota bacterium | reverse complement strand
ACGGGGACGGGCTCGGGCTCGTAGCGGCGGTCAGCCGCCGTGGCCGGCGCGCGGCTGCTCGGAGAGCTTCGGCGGGCGCTCCGGCTCCGGCTCTCTGGGCGGGGCCGGCGGCGGCTCGACCGGCTGTTCCGGCCGCGGCGTCGGCGGCTCGGGGCGCGGGATGTCCGGGCTCGGCTGATCGGGTAGCGGTCGTTCGACCATACCGGGTCCCTGCCCCGCGCGCGCGGTCTGCCAAACATGCCGCGGGGTTACGCCCCACCCGGATCGGGAACGCTCCACGGAGACGATTCGACGGAGGATTCGATGCCGAAGCACATGACCGTCGCCGTCCTCGGGGCCGGCGGAACCATGGGCCGGCCGATGGCACGTAACATCGCCCGGGCCGGGATCGAGGTGCGGGCGTGGAACCGCTCGCCCGAGAAGGCACGCCCGCTTGCGGACGAGGGCGTCCACATCGCCGATGATCCGCGCGCCGCGGCCGAGGGCGCGGACGTCGTCGTGACCATGCTCGCCGACGCGGACGCCGTGCTCGACGTCATGGGCCGCGCGATCGGCGCGATGCGCGACGGCTCAGTCTGGCTCCAGACGAGCACGATCGGCGAGGCCGGGATCGAGGCCTGCGCCGACCTCGCGTCCGAGCACGGCGTCGAGCTCGTGGACGCGCCCGTCCTCGGCACCAAGGCTCCGGCCGAGCAGGGCAAGCTGGTGGTGCTCGGCTCCGGCCCGGAGCACCTGCGCGACGAGCTGCGGCCGATCTTCGACGCGATCGCCCAGCGCACCATGTGGGTCGGCGAGGCCGGCGCAGGGACGCGCCTGAAAGTGGTCGTGAACAGCTGGATCGTGACGGTCGTCGAGGGCGGCGCCGAGACCATTGCGCTCGCGGAGGCGATGGGCGTCGACCCGGAGCAGATGTTCCGCGCGCTCGAGGGCGGCACGCTCGAGCTGCCGTACTTGCGGATGAAGGGCGAGGCGATCGCGAAGCGCGACTTCGACCCGTCGTTCTCGCTGCGGCTCGCGGCCAAGGACGCCGGGCTCGTTCAGGAGTCCGCCGGCCGCCGCGACCTCGAGCTCCCGGCGCTGGACGCGATCCGCCGCCGCCTGGACGAGGGCGTGCCCGAGCACGGCGACGAGGACATGAGCGCGACCTTCCTCACGAGCGCGCCCAAAGCGGCCCGATGAGCAACTCCGACCGCCTGCGCCGCTTCCGGGCCAAACGGGACTTCTCGAAGACCCCGGAGCCGCACGGCCGCGGGCTCGTGAGGCACCGCGGCGAGCCGCGCTTCGTGATCCAGAAGCATGCGGCGTCGAGCCTGCACTACGACTTCCGGCTCGAGGCCGACGGCGTGCTCAAATCATGGGCGGTGCCAAAGGGCCCGTCGCTCGACCCGCGCGAGAAGCGGCTCGCGATGCCGACCGAGGACCACCCGCTCGACTACGGCGACTTCGAGGGCGTGATCCCGGAGGGCCAGTACGGCGCCGGCGAGGTGATCGTGTGGGACGCCGGCACCTACCGCGTGCTCGGCGACGAACCGGCCGCCGAGGCGCTCGAGGCCGGCCACCTGAGCTTCTGGCTCGAGGGCGAGAAGCTGCGCGGCGGCTACGCGCTCACCCGGATGGGCGGCGGCGGCCGCGAGCGCTGGCTGCTCGTCAAGAAGGACGACGAGGGCGCCGACCGCCGCCGCAACCCGGTCAGCACGCAGCCGGAGTCGGTGCGCTCGGGCAAGACGGTCGAGCAGCTCGCGAAGCGGCGATGAACGTCGAGCCGATGCTCGCGGTGCTCACGGAGGAGCGCTTCTCCGATTCCGGCTGGATCTTCGAGCGCAAGCTCGACGGCGAGCGCTGCCTGGCGGAGCGCCGCGGCGGCGGCGTCCACCTGCGGTCGCGCACCCGCGAGCGCCTGAACGGCACCTACCCCGAGCTCGCCGACGCGCTGCTCGTCCAGCGCTGCGACGACTTCCTGATCGACGGCGAGGTGGTGGCGTTCGAGGGCTCGCGAACGAGCTTCGGCCGCCTCCAGCAGCGGATCGGGATCCACGACCCGGAGCGGGCCCGACGCAGCGGCGTGCGCGTCTTCTATTACGTCTTCGACGTGCTGCGGCTCGACGGTCAGGACGTCCGCGACGCGCCGCTTCGGGCCCGCAAGGCACGCCTGCGCGCGGCGATCCGGTTCGGCGACCCGCTCCGCATCGTCACGCATCGCAACACCGCCGGCGAGGAGGCCTACCACGAGGCGTGCCGCCGCGGGTGGGAGGGCGTCATCGCAAAGCGGGCGGACGGGCCGTACAAGGCGGGCCGCTCGCGCGACTGGCTCAAGTTCAAGTGCGTGACCGAGCAGGAGCTCGTGATCGGCGGGTACACCGACCCGGCCGGCTCCCGGACGGAGTTCGGCGCGCTGCTCGTCGGCTACTACGAGCGCGGCGCGCTCCGCTACGCCGGCAAGGTCGGCACCGGCTACAGCCGCGACGTTCTCCGCGACCTCGGAGGGAAGCTCGCCCGGCTCGAGCGGCCCGACCCTCCGTTCACCGCGGACGACCTGCCTCGCCGCGCCGTGCACTGGGTGGAGCCGCGGCTGGTGGCCCAGATCGCGTACACGGAGGTGACGCGCGACGGCAAGCTGCGCCACCCCCGCTACATCGGCCTGCGCCCCGACAAGCCCGCGGCCGAGGTCGCCCTGGAGCGGCCGGTCGCATGACGGTCACCATCACCAATCCCGGCAAGGCCCTCTTCCCGGACGGCCTGACAAAGGCCGACCTCGCCTCGTACTACGAGCGCGTGGCCGAGGTGATGCTCCCGCACGTGCGCGGGCGGCCGCTGCACATGCAGCGTTTCCCCGACGGCATCGACGGCCCCGAGCTGCAGCAGAAGCAGGTGCCCGACTACTTCCCCGAGTTCGTGAACCGCGTCGAGGTGCCCCGCAGGCGCGGCGGGACGGTCACCCATGCGACGATCGAGAGCGCGCACACGCTCGTCTACCTGGCCGGCCAGGCGTGCATCACGCCGCACGTCTGGCTCGCGCGTGCGGACCGGCTCGACTGCCCGGACCAGCTGATCTTCGACCTCGACCCGCCGGGCGGCGACCTCGGGCCGGCCCGCGACGCGGCCCGGCGGCTGCGCTCGCTGCTCGAGGAGGCGAAGCTGGCCACCTTCCTGAAGACGACCGGCTCTCGGGGCTACCACGTCGTCGCCCCGCTCGACCGCAAGCGCAGCTTCGCCGAGGTGCGCGCCTTCGCCCGCGAGGTCGCGGGGGAGCTCGCCGACCGCGTACCCGACCGCTTCACGGTGGAGCAGCGGATCGCGGCCAGGCACGGACGGCTCTATCTCGACACGGCCCGCAACGGGTACGCGCAGACGGCGGTCGCACCGTATGCGGTGCGGGCCATCGACGGCGCGCCCGTCGCGTGCCCGCTCGAGTGGGACGAGCTCGGCCGCGTCGACCCGCAGCAGTTCACCGTCCGCAACGTCTTCCGCCGCCTGGCCCGCCGCTCGGACCCGTGGGCCGACCTGGCCCGCGCCGCCGCCCCCCTCCCCCGCTAAGCGGGGTCAGACCCCGAACGGACCCCGTGACACTCTTGTGACGCATTTTGCGTGGGGTCTGACCCCGCTTAGTAGCGGTAGCGGTGGGCGGCGACCACGTCGTCCGGCGACATGTCCTTCGCCGCGTCGGCGTCGCCGCGGCGCACGGCGGTCCACGCGCCCACCAGGTCGTCGCCGAGCGCCGCACGGACGGGCGCCGACCGCTCGACGGCCGCGATGGCCTCGTCGGTGGTCTCCGGCAGCCGGTGGATGCCGCGCCGCGCGCGCTCCTCCTCGGGCCACGAGCCGGGCTCGTCCTGAACCGGCTCGGGCAGCGTCAGGCCGTCCTCGATCCCGGCCAGGCCGGCGGCGATGACCGCGGCGAGGGCAAGATAGGGGTTGCCGGACGCGTCGGACGCCTTCAGCTCGACGTTCGCCGCCGCGTCGGGGACGAGCCGGCTCGCCGGGACGAGCCGCAGCCCCGCCTCGCGGTTCTGCACGCCCCAGAACGCGAAGGCGCTCGCGAAGTAGCCCGGCCGCCGGCGCAGGAGCGACGGCATGCTCGGCGCCGCCACGCTCGCGAGCGCCGGCAGCTCGCGCAGGAGGCCGGCCACCCACGCCTCGCCCTCGGCCGTCAGTCCCGACTGCCGGTCGCCGCCGGAGAGCAGGTTGCGCCCGTCCCGCGACACGGAGCTGTGGATGTGCCAGCCGTTCCCGGCGGCCGCGATGTCGACCAGCGGCGCGAACGACGCCCGCAGGCCGTGGCGGCGGGCGGCGGCGTGGATCGTCTGCCGCGTGAGCATCTGCAGGTCGGCGGCGGCGACCGGGTCGGCGACGCCGATCGAGACCTCCATCTGGGCGAGGCCGTACTCGGCGTGCAGCTGTCCGACCGACACGCCGTTCGCCGCCAGGTCGGCGAGCAGCTGGGCGGCGAACTCGTCGACGGCGAGCATCGCGTGCGGCGAGTACACCGGCCCCGAATGGGCAGGAGCGAGCTCCTCGCCGGCGTGGCCGACGAACCATTCGAGCTCGTAGCCGGCCCGTACCTCCAGGCCGGCCGCGGCCGCCCGCTCCACCACCCGCTCGAGCACGCCGCGGGGGCAGTAGGGCGACCGCTCGCCGTCGACCAGGAACTGCCGTCCCGGCGTCCACGCGAACCCGGACTGGCCCGCCAGCGGCACGACCCGCTCCGGCGTCGCCAGGAGGCGCACGTCGCCCGACGCGTTCGAGAGCGGCCCGTGGGCGAACGTGATCATGTCGTTCGAGAGGAACACGGGAAACAGGGTGGTGATCCCCACTCCGCGCTCGCACGCGTCCTCGAGCCGCGACGCCGGGACGGTGCGCGAGCGCGGGATCCCGTTGTTGTCGCAAAAGACGATCGTCAGGCCGCGCACGCCCTCGAGATCGGCCACGCTCAGTCTCCGGCGCTGGTGTCCGCGAGCCCCTCGTGCCGCGCCAGGCCGGCGCCGACGCGAGTGGCGAGGCCGGGCAGCACGAGCACGAGGACGGCGCCGGCGATCACCCAGATGCTCGCCGTGTAGTAGTTCCAGCGGGTGGCCTTGGCGGCGTCCGGATCGACGTTGTAGTAGAGCGTCGCGAGCAGCACGATCAGCGCCGCGATCGGGACGATCATCTGCCACTGCGCCACCCGCGCGCGGCCGCGGAACCACAGCATCCGCATGGCGCCGAGCGTCGCGAGCACGTACGCGACGAGCAAGATCAGCGTGCCGATCACCCCCGACCACAGGAACACGTCGAACGCCGTATCGGTGAAGAAGATGCGGCAGATCAGCGTGATCGCGGCCGACGTGAGCGTGACCACGGCCAGCGCCCGGACGGGCTCGCCCGTCCGGCTGCGGACGCTGCCGAGCGCGGAGGTGCCAAGGCCGTCGCGGCTGAGCGCGAACAGGATCCGGGTGGCGCCGACCACGCACGCGAGGGTGCAGCCGAAGGCGCTGATCGCCGTGCCGAGCGTGATGATGTCGCCGACCGACGAGGTGATATACGTGGAGCCGAGGTCGCCGAGCAGCGAGCCGGACGAGCCGAACGCCGCGACGCCGTTCGCGTCGGTCCCGAAGCCCATCATCTCGACCGACGTGACGAAGATGAAGTAGATGCCGCCGAAGATGGCGGTGCCGAGGATCGCGCGCGGAATCGCCCGCCGCGGCTCCCGCGTCTCCTCGCCGAGCGTCGCCGCCGCCTCGAACCCGGCGAACGACAGGAACCCGAACACGGCGCCCTTGAAGACGTCGCCGATGCCCGTGCCCGACGGTGGCGAGAACACGTTGAGGGTGAACGACTGGTCGCCGGGCGTGTCGCCGCCGATGATCTTGATCAGGACGACGGTCGCGACGGTGATGATCAGGAGCACGGTCACGCCCTCGATCGAGAGCAGGATCCGCGTGGCGGTGTGCGCGGGGAAGCTCGCCAGCGCGAAGGCGCCGGCGAGGGCGATGAAGGCCAACATGAACTCCGACCACAGCGGATGGTTGTTCCAGATGCCGATCTCGTCGAGGAACGTGGCGCCGAAGATGCCGGCCGCCGCGCTCGTGACGCAGGCGTAGAAGGTGTAGGTGCCCATCAGCGACCAGCCGGCGAGCACGCCGAAGCGGGGCCCGAGCGTCGCGCCGACGAAGCCGAAGACCGAGCCCGCGTGGTTGTAGATCTGGCACAGGCGGACGAACGTGTACGACACGAGCAGGACGCCGACGGTGGCGAAGACGAACGCCAGCGGCACCGCGCGGCCGACCAGGCCGACCGTGCCCTGCGGGTTGATGTTCGCCGCCATCGACGGCGCCATCAGCGCGATCGAGATCCCGACCGCCTCCCACAGCGAGAGGCTGCCGCGCCGAAGCCCGCGCGCCTCCCCCCTCGAGCCCTCCGTCACCTGAGCCATGGGTCCCCTCCCAGTTCGTGGTTCGCGCGGGATTATGGCACCAGGAACGGCGCGCAAGCTCAGAGCAAGTAGGGTTTCCGGGCGCGATGGCGTACTCCCTCGTCCACGTCGACGACATCGAGCCGGCCGGCCCCGGCGGCGGCGTCCGCTTCGTCCGCCGCGAGCTCGGCGTCGAGGCCTTCGGGATCAACCGGTTCGACCTGCCGCCCGGCGCCGAGGGCGTCGAGCACGACGAGTCCGCGAGCGACCAGGAGGAGGTCTCGGTCGTGATCCGCGGTGGCGGTCACTGGCGCGTGGACGGCGAGATGGTGCCCGTCCGCGAGGGGTCGTTCATCCGCTTCGACCCCGGATCGACGCGCTGCCCGGTCGCCGGCCCGGACGGGATGTCGTTCGTCTCCGTGGGCAGCCCGCGAGGGGCGTACACCCCCCGCGGGCGGTTCTGACCCCCGGTCGCCCCCTCGCTACTCGGTCGTCCGGCGGCGGTAGAGCGCGGTTGCGAGCGGCGCGAACACCATCAGGATCGCGATCGACCACAGGAGCGACGCGGCCACCGGGTGCTGCATCGGCCAGGCGCCGATCGAGGCGGACGGGTTCGGGTTCCCGAACAGCTCCCGGGCGGCCGCCGTGACGGCGCTGACCGGGTTCCAGTCGGCGATCGTGCGCAGGATCTCGGGCATGCGCTGCGTGGGGACGAGGGAGTTGGACACGAACGCGAGCGGAAACAGGATCACGAGCCCCGTGCCCTGGGCCGACTCGGGCCCCTTGCTGAGGATGCCGAGGCAGGCGCACGCCCAGGACATCGCGTAGGCGAAGAGCAGGAAGACCGCGAAGCCGCCCAGCGCCGCGGCGAGGCCGTCCTCGGGCCGCCAGCCGATCACGAGACCCGTCACTGCGACGATCAGGGCGCAGAGCGCGGCCGTCAGCAGGTCGGCCAGCGAGCGTCCGACGAGCACCGCCGGCCGCCACATCGGCAGGGTCCGGAAGCGCTCGATCACGCCCGTCGAGAGGTCGGTGGAGAGGCCCACCGCCGTCCCCATCGACGACGTCGTCAGATTCAGCGCCAGGAGGCCGGCGATGGCGTAGTCGGTGTAGCTGCCGCCGTCGGGCAGGACGACCCCCGCACCGAACACGTACACGAAGAGCGCCGTGAAGAGGACGGGCTGGATGGTCACGTCGGAGAGCTGGAGCGGCTCCCGGGCGATGTGGACGAGGTTGCGCCCGGTCAGCACGGCGACGTCGCGCAGGCGGCTCACGAGTGGATCACATCCCGGGGCGCCTCGAGAGGCTCGTCGTCGTCCGGCTCGACCGCATGGCCGGTGAGCGCGAAGAAGACGTCGTCGAGGGAGGGCTGGTGGACCTGGAC
>JBKPMQ010000287.1:0-17652 GCA_046732235.1 Actinomycetota bacterium | reverse complement strand
CACCTGTTCGCCATCATCCAGGCGCCGCGGGGCACCCCGGCCGACCTCGCACCGTTCAGCGCGGTGTGCACCGGGCACGGCGTCGACGTCTATCCGGTGTCGTTCGGCAACCCGAACCCCGACCTGAGCCAGGTGGGCACGTGGACGCGGACGCTCCGGAGGATCACACCCGGCCGGGCGGTGTTCACGACCCTGCAGATCTGCTTCAGCGGCAGCGACGACCCTGCCGGGACCGGGGCGTTCGTCCTGCCGACCCACCGGCAGGCGCGCTACATGGCCTACGACGCGATCATCAACGGCGCGCGAGGGCTCATCTTCTTCGGCGGGGACAACTCCCACTGCCTCGTAGAGGACGACGTCGCCCTGGGATGGAACTGGACGTTCTGGCAGGACGTGCTCAAGCGTCTCGTGGGCGAGATCGGCCGGCACGGCCGGCTCCACCCGGCGCTGCTCGTGCCGGGCACCGGGCCGAGGCTCCGCACCGACGACCCGAGCACCGAGATCGCCAGCCGCCAGGTGGGCGACACGATCTGGGCGATGACCGCCCGCAGCGGCCGCGGGACGCGAGACGTCACGATCACCGGGCTTCCCAACGCGATCACCACGGGCAGGCATTACCGCAGCAGGCGGCCGGTGACGGTGCGGCGGGGCGCGTTCACCGACCGCTTCTCGCAGTGGGACGTGCACGTCTACCACTTCCCGGGATAGCGCCGGATCAGCGGATCATCGCGTCGAGCATGGCCGGTGGCACGCCGTTCTCGGAGAAGTGCCGCCGCGTCCGCTCGAGCCGTGTGAAGACATCGTCGTAGCCGATCGGGGTGCCGTCGGGGTCGACGTAGATCAGCGCACCGTGGACGTGGAACGTCGTGATCATCTCGTCGCATCCCTCGGGGACGACCAGCGTATGCGTCTCGCCCGGCGGCTCGAAAACGAAGCCGCCTTCGGTCGCGACCCAGTCGTGCTCGAGGTAGTGCCAGCATCCACGTTGGGTGAACGCGAGGACGGGCCCGGTGTGCCGATGGCGGGCGACGATTCCCCGGCGGGTCACCCTCATGACATGCGCGTACGCCCCGTGAGTCACGTCGAAGAGCAACGGGCGCGACCGGACTCCCTCGTCCAGGGCGACCCAGAGCCGCTCGTCGTGCGGGAGGAGGTCGCCGATGACGAGGTCGTCCCGCATATCGGCGGGCTGGACGCCCCGGTACGGTGTGGCGGAGACGTCTCGGATGCGTGTGCGGTCCATGGTCATCGGAGGTCACAGCTCGACGACAAGATAGCTGCCATCGTCCGACGGCCGGACGCGGCGAAGCAGCAGTGGGCGGTCGGCCGGATCCATGAGCACGTCGCCGGTGCGCAGATCGAACTCGGAGCCGTGACAGTTGCACACGAGGACGCTGCCGTCGACGACTTCGCCGTCGCGAACGAACGAGCAGTGGGCGTGTGGGCAGTGACGATCGACGGCGGCCCAGCCGCCAGCGTGCCGGATCAGCGCGAGCTCGACCCCCGCGAGTTCCGTCCCGAGGATGGTCCCTTCGGGCGTCGCGGGATCCACGTCGACACGGAGGCGCCCGCGAGGATCGGATTCGGAACCCCCGAAGCTCACGCGTCCCACACGACGGGCAGCGACTTCGCGGCGCGAACCTGCCAGCCGTGCACGATGGGCTCACGGTCCGGATCGAGCCGCAGGCCGGGCAGTCGCACGAAGAGCTCCTCCACGGTGACCTCGGCGATCTGACGGGCGACGTAGTGGCCCACACAGAAATGCGCGCCGAAACCGAACGCGAAGTTGTTCGCGCGTGGTCGCGACAGATCGAACGTGTCGGGATTCTCGAAGCGGCTCTCATCGCGGTTTGCCGAACCGATCACGAGCGCGATCTCGGTGCCGGCAGGAATCAGCTTTCCGCCCAGGACGACGTCCGCCGTCGTCAGCTTCTCGGTCATGTTGAACGGGGGAATCCAGCGCAGCCCCTCGTGGACGGTCGCCGCCGACAATCCCGCGGGATCGGCGGCAACAGCCGCGGTCTGCTCCGGTCGGCCCAGGAGGCCCAGCAACGCGTTCGCCGCGCCGTGGGCGGGCTCCTGAAAGCCTCCCACGATCATCGTGCCGACGGTCCCGAGGATCTCTTCGACGGAGCGGACCTGCCCTTCCGGCATCCGGTGGTGAACCATGTGGGCGATCGTGCTTCCGTCTTCGTCCGTACGCAGCTCGTCGATCCTCCCGGCGAGGTACTCCCGCAGCTCCGATCTGACGACCGCCGCGTGCGCGGCGATCGCCGGGTCGCCGCGCCCCAGGTCATCGAGATATGCGGCGAGGCCATGGAACCACCGGAGAAGCGTTTCCTCCGAAACGTCATCGAGACCGAGGACGTCGCCAACGGCCCTCGAGCTGATTCGCTCGAGAACGTCACTCGTGAGATCGGCCCTTCCCCGCTCTCGAACGTCCTCGATGTACCGGACTGCGGTCGGCCGCACGATCGTCTCGACGTACTCGTTCACCGCCCGCGGCCGGAAGCGCGCGTCGAGTGACGCACGGGCCTCACGATGCTCCTCGCCCGACATCGCCATGACGTTCGGCAGGCCGTACACCAGCGCGTGGACATCGGTGGTCGGGCCGAAGATCCCGTCGGCGGCGCCGGCCTCGGCGCACAGGTCCCAGGTCGTGATCCACAGACGACCGGTCTCGGGAACCCACGCGATCGGTTGCTCGCGACGCATCCAGGCATAGAGCGGATACGGGTCAGCCTCGAGGTCGGCGAGACGGGCGTCGACGACGGCGTCCGTCGCGAGTGGAGGGCTGGTGGTCATGACCTGCGCCGACTATAGAGCCCGACCGGGGAGACCACCGCGTCCGGGGGCGCGCCAACAGTCTTAGGCACGGCTTATCCGGCGCGTAGCCGAATCTCAGGTTCGCCTCCTACCGTGGTCGCGCAGACACGGCCGCCGCGCCCGGCGGCGGCGCGGACGACAAGGAGATTCCCTCCCATGAGCACACCCACCCAGAGCCCCGTCGCCGCGGCCCGGCGCGAGCACACGAGCGCGGCGCCGCTTCGCAGCTACCTCTTCCTGCTCGCACCGCGCACCCATCTGCGAGCTGACACGCCGCTCATCCACTGCGTCCTCGAGGAGTCGCCGGAGCGGGCCATCCAGGTCTGCGACCAGTCGCACCCCGGCCATCGCATCGTCGCCTTCCGCGACGTCACCGACCACGCGACCGCGGCCTAGATATGCACGCGCGCCGGCGCCTCGGTACCCGCATCGCCCTGGCGGTGCTCCTCGCGGTCGTCGCGGCGGCGATGGCCGTGGGCCTTGCCCTCGCTCAGGCACGCCCGGCGGCGATCGGCACCGGCGTCGTCGTCATCGAGACCGGCCTCGGCTACCAGCACATGCAGGCGGCGGGCACCGGCATGGTGCTGACGTCGTCGGGCGCGGTGCTCACGAACAACCACGTCATTCGCGATGCGACGGAAATCAGGGTTGTCGTGCCGAAGACCGGCCGCAGCTTTGCCGCGAAGGTTGTCGGCTATGACGCCTCCGACGACGTCGCGGTTCTGCAGGCCCGCGGCGCCTCGAATCTGAAGACCATCCCCGTCGGGGACTCGACGACGCTCACCGCCGGCCAGCGGGTGCGGGCGCTCGGGAACGCGGGTGGGACCGGTTCGCTCCGCGCCGCTTCCGGCACCGTGACCGGCGTCGACCGCGACATCACCGTGAGCGACGACCGGGGCGGGAGCGAGAGCCTGACGGGGCTGATCGAGACGGACGCTGCGGTACAGCCGGGCGACTCCGGCGGACCGCTCATGAATGCGGACGGCGAGGTGGTCGGGATGGACACCGCCGCGTCGGTCGGGACCGGGTTCGACCAGGCGGCGACCGGCGCCGGGTATGCAATCCCGATCGACACGGCCATGTCGATCGCCGAGCAGATCATGCGCGGCGACGCATCGGCCAGGATCCACGTCGGCGGGACCGCCTTCCTCGGGGTCGAGGTCGTCGACAACGGCTACGGCGGCTCGGGGGGTGCGATCGTCACGTCGGTCGTGCCCGGGGGCCCTGCCGAGGCGGCGGGCCTCGTTCCCGGCGACGTGATCACGTCGGTCGGCGGTCACGCCGTGTCGTCGTCGGACGGGCTCACCGCGATCGTCGGGACCCAGAAGCCCGGTGCGCGCGTCACCGCCACCTATGTCGATCAGGAAGGGGCGACCCGGACCGCGAACCTCGCGCTCGCAAGCGGGCCGCCGCGCTAGTGCCGACGACGCTCAGGCGCAGCCGGCCGACCCGTACTCGACCTGCTGAGAGCCCGCCGCCTGACCCTTCTTCGTGGAGAGGGAGGCCGAGGCGGTGTAGTTGTCGCCGCTCACCTCGTCGAAGGTGATGGTGACCGAGCCGGAGGCGCCGTGAGTGACGACCGTCTTGTGGACCGGATGCGTGCCGGCGTCGGAGTCGTAGACGTCCACCACGACGCTCTTCGCGCCACCGAAGCCCGACCAGGTGTAGGCGACCGACCCGCCGCGGGCGCACGACGGTCCGAGGGTCAGGGTCAGACTCGACCCGGCGCTCGAGCTGCCGGCAGCGGCAGCGGGCAGGGCCATGGCCAGCACGACGGCGGCCAGTGCCCCTGAGTACAACGCGTTCCGACGCATGTCGTCCCCCCGTGTTTGCGAATGCCTCTGGAGTCCCACTAAGGATCCAGCCGTTGGCAGCGTCAAGCCCCTCGGGGGATTTCCCCCTTTCGTGCGTCGCTCGCACGGGTGAGGAACGCTCAGGAAGGCGACTGTTCCACTCGCACCCTGTCCTCGAGCACGTGCTGCTTGAGGCGCTCAGCGGCGGGAGAGGCGCAGACGATGGCCTCGACCTCGACGTGCTCGCAGTTCAGGCGCTGAAGTCGCACGTGGTCGTGGCCGTCGGGGCCGTCCAGGACGAGTCCGGCCAGGAAGAAGCCGTGCTCGTTCAGGCACGAGACGGCGGCGTTCGGCTCGCCGACGGCGTGCAGATCCACGTCGGCGTAGAGCAGGTCGGCGTGGCGGGAGAGCAGGTGCCGCACCGTGTGAACGACCGCCTCCGCCGCGCCGGGATCCCAGCGGCGGACGCGGAGGAAGGCGAGGCCCCGCGCGGAGTCGTCCGCACCCGTCACGGCGTCGCCATCGGCGTCCGGCACGACCGCCGGTGCCCGCTCGACACGAAGGTCGTCGTACAGGCCGGCGAGCGGCGCTTCGTACCGTTCGGGGAGGATGACCCGGCGCCGGGTCCGGTTGAAGACCAGATAGGAGCGGACGACGGCCGTACGGCATTCGGGATGGCCGGCCTCGACGCTCCGCATGGTCACGGCGGCCGGAACCATCCCCAGCATGAGTGCGGCGGTCCGGTAGCCGTGGGCGTGCTCGGCGCGCTGGCTGAAGGGGTGCATCGTGACGGCGTCGCCGTAGATCGCGGACAGGCCGAGCCCGCGGGCGCGGTCGACCGTGTGCGGGAACATCCGGCCGAAGACGCCGAGGCCTCGGTACGCCGAGTGGACGACCGCTGCGCCGGTCTCGGCCGACGGCGCATCGCCGGCGATCATGATCGCCTGGTGGCCGATCACACGTCCCTCGTGGACGGCGATGGTCGACCGGAGCCGGCCGCCCGTCAGCTCGGCGGCGAGAAAGCGCGGCCGGTAGAAGTCCGGGTGGACGTAGCTCAGGTGGTAGTTCTCGTACAGGAGCCCGGCGATCCCCTCGGCGTCTTCGGCGCCGGCGGCGCGGATCTGGATCGCGTCGCGGATATCGGCCGCAGCCGAATGCGGGACGCGCTCATGCCGTGCCGGCGGCGAATCGGCCGCCGGGCGGGCGGTGGGGGCGGTTCGAAGATGCGCCGTCAGCCGCTTTCCGTCGCCACCCAGGTTGATCAGCCGCACGTCGTCGGCGTCCCCCGCCAGCGCGGCCAGCGGCGCCGGGAGCGGCCCCGCCTCGCCGCCCGCGGAGGGGAGCGGCAGCCCCCAGTCGTGGACGTCGATGGACGTGACTAAGGCACCGGCCTCCAGCGTCACCTCGATCTCGCCCCACGGGTCGCCCGGATATGCGTGGTCCAGGGTGAAGCGGACGAGCGCCTCGACGACCGTCCGCAGGCGCCGGGCGTCCGCGTCGCGAATCTCCGCCGCCGTCGCGAAGGGCGCAACGACCGCGGCCACGAGCGCCGTTGCGCCGGCGTCGCTTCGCACTGTGACCTTCACGTGGGACATGCTCCTCCCCGTGATCGCGGGCGGTCCCCGCCACGGTCGCAGACCGACGCGGAACAGTCAAGGCTCCCGGAGACCCTCGGAATGCTTGAGCGATCAATGGCGTTTGAGTGAGTGATGGCACACCCAAAGAGGATCGGCTTTCTCTCGTTCGGCGCCTGGCATCCGGGCGGAGGGCTTACGCACACGGCAGGCGACGCGCTCCGTCAGACGGTGGAGCTCGCGGTGGCCGCCGAGGAGATCGGCATCGACGGGGCGTTCGTCCGCGTTCATCACTTTGCGCGGCAGCTCTCCTCGCCCTTCCCGTTGCTTGCGGCGATCGGTGTCAGGACGAGCCGGATCGAGATCGGGACCGGCGTCATCGACATGCGCTACGAGAACGCGCTCTACATGGCCGAGGAAGCGGCGGCAGCCGACCTGCTGGCAGGTGGCCGGCTCCAGCTCGGCGTCAGTCGCGGCTCGCCCGAGCCGGCATGGCATGGCGCCGAGGTGTTCGGCTACTCCCTCGATCGTGAGCAGGCGCGTGAGAAGACGGCGCTGTTTCGTGCGGCGATTGCCGGCGCCGGCGTCGTCCGCGCCGATATCGGTGGCCGGCCCGGCGAGGCGATGCTGGCCGTTCAGCCGCAGTCGCCCGGGCTTACCGATCGCATCTGGTGGGGCTCCGGCACGCGCCAGAGCGCGATGTGGGCGGCGCAGGAGGGCATGAATCTGATGAGCTCAACGCTCCTTCTGGAGGACACGCAGGTGCCGTTCGACCAGCTCCAGGCCGAGCAGATCTCCCTGTTCCGGGAAGCCTGGACGGGCGCCGGCCATGCCGGGGAGCCGCGTGTGTCAGTCAGCCGCAGCGTCATGCCGATCACCTCCGACCTCGACCGCCGGCTGTTCGGGGGCGACGCGAACGAGGATCAGGTCGGCTGGCTCGACGGCGCCATCAGTCGCTTCGGCCGCAGCTATGCCGGCGAGCCGGACCGGATCGCCGACGAGCTCGCCCAGGACGCCGCCGTCCAGGCCGCCGACACCCTCCTCCTCACGGTCCCGAGCCAGCTCGGGGTCGACTACAACGCCGCGATGCTCGAGACGATCGCCCGCGACATCGCGCCCGCGATCGGCTGGAGCCGGAACAACCTCGACGAGCCGGTCGGATAACGAGCGGCGCCGCCCGTGCTTTCAGCGCGACGGTTTCTGGGTAGTTGGCCGTCGGGCTCAAAGTTTCGACTAGGGAGGGACGTCAATGAAACGCTGGTTGGTTGCCGCGGCCGTGGCCGCCGGATGTCTTGGATTCGGGTCGAGTCCGGCGCTGGCTGCAGGGAACGCGACGGTCGGGACGCTTCGGCCCGTGGGGACGGTGAGCCTTCGCTCGCTGCCTGCGAAGCCGATGGAGTCCCCGGCGCCCGGCACGCGAGTCAGGCTGGCTGACCCGCTCGAACGGTCGGAAGCCGACGCGACCGGGTCGGTGCTCGGATTTCCGACGCCGCCGCCCTTCCCGGTGTTGAACACGCCGGATCGCCAGGGCTGGGAAGGGCTTACGAATTTGGAACAGGAGCTCGCGCCCGGCAACGGCGCATTTGCAGTCGAGCCTCCTGACCAGGGGCTGTGTGCAGGGACATACAAGGGGCAGACGTTTCTGTTCGAATCGGTGAACGTGGCGCTGCAGGTGTATGACAGCCACGGCAATCAGCTCCTGCCCGGTGCGGTGGCGCTGAACCAGTTCTTCGGCCTCCCGCCGGCGGTTGGTCCGAACGGGCAGCTCGGCCCCTTCGTGAGCGACCCGAAATGCTATTTCGATCCGCAGACGCATCACTGGTACCACACCGTGCTGGAGTCGAGCTTCAACCCGAAGACCGGTGCGCTCGTGCCACCTGCCTTCACCATGCTCGCGGTGTCAGCCACGCAGAATCCGCTGGGCGCCTACCACCTGTACCGGATCCCGGCGACCGACTTCGGGCAGCCCAACTGCCCGTGCTTCGGCGACCAGCCGCTGATCGGCGCCGATCAGTACGGCGTGTACATCAACACGTCCGAGTACTCCATGTCGACGAAGGTGAATCGGTCGAACTTCGCCCAGATCTACGCGATGCCGAAGCGCGCCCTGGAAGCCGGAAGGCCGCTTCGGTTCGTGCATCTGCGCAACTTGACCACCACCGCGGTCAACGGGCGCACGACCGCGTCGATCCAGCCGGCGTTCACCACCGCACCAGGTCAGAACCAGCTCGCCAACAACGGCACGGAGTACCTCCTGTCCGGGTTCGACTGCGTGCCGGTGACCTGCGACCTCACCAAGGGCCCGTTCAACAAGATCACGTTCTGGGCGCTCACCAATACCCGGTCGCTGCAGACGAGCCACCCGGCGCTGCACCTGTCGCGCCAGCTCCTCTCGGTCGGCAAGTACGAGAACCCGCCCTGGCAGTTCCAAAAGCCCGGGCCGACGCCGTTCGGGTGCAACCCCAAGCTGGGGGCTGACTGCCATACGCCGCCGGTCGAGGCAAACGACGTTCGAATGAACCAGGTCGTCTACAGCCACGGCCTGCTCTGGTCGGGGATCAACACCGGCATCGGCCCGGGCAGGCGCGTCGGCATCGAGTACTTCCTCGTCAAGCCGACCGTCTCTGGCGCCGGCGGTGCGCGGGCGACGGTTGCCCGCTCCGGCTACGTGTCGGCCGCGAACGAGAACCTGTCCTTCCCGTCCGTCGGCGTGAACGCCGCCGGACGCGGAGTGATCGCGTTCTCGCTGATGGGCCGCGCCCACTACCCGTCGGCGGCCTACGTCCCGATCGGCACCGGAGGCGCACGCGGGCCGATCCACGTCGTCGCGTCCGGGTTCAGGCCCGAGGACGGCTTCACCTGCTACGAGAAACCGTTCGGGTTCGGCCCGCCATGCCGGTGGGGCGACTACTCCGCCTCGGTGGCGGCACCCGACGGCACCATCTGGTCGGCCGCCGAATGGATCGGGCCGCACGCCCGCGACGTGTACGCAAACTGGAGCACGTTCATCTTCCCGATCAAGCCGTAGCGAACCGCGGCACGACGGCGGGTGCTCGCCACGCGAGCGGCGAGCACCCGCCGTCTTTGGGTTCCGAACCTCAGGATCGTCTCGCGGACGACGCCCGCTCGCGCTGCATGAGAGAATCTGGGCGCCTGGAAGCTGCGGGTTGGCACGAATCCACTCCCTGGAGGGTCCGATGACGATCTCTGCCTCGTTCGACGCCGATCAGCTGGAGTCTCTGGCGGCCGGCTTCGGCGGCACCCTGCTTCTGCCCTCCGATGACGGCTACGACACCGCCAGGAGGATCCACAACGGGCTGATCGACCGCCGTCCGGCGCTGATCGCGCGGTGCAGCGGCACGGCCGACATCGCTGCCGCGGTGCGCTTCGCGCGCCAGACCGGCGTCGCCCTTGCCGTCCGCGGGGGCGGCCACAACGTCGCCGGACGGGCCGTTCCCGAGAACGGGCTCATGATCGACCTCTCGCACATGAAGGGCATCCACGTCGACGCCGCGGCGGGCACCGTGCGGGCACAGGGTGGCGTGGCCTGGAGTGAGCTCAACCGGGAGGCGGCCGTCCACGGCCTCGCCGTCACCGGCGGCGCGATCTCGAGCACGGGCATCGCCGGGTACACGCTCGGAGGCGGTCTGGGCTGGCTCATGTCCACACAGGGGCTCGCGGCCGACAACCTGATCGGAGTCCAGCTCGTGACCGCCGAGGGCGAGGTGCTCGACGTCACCGACGGCTCCCACCCGGACCTCATGTGGGCCCTTCGCGGAGGCGGCGGCAACTTCGGCGTCGTGGCATCGTTCGAGTTCCGGCTGCGGCCCCAGCCGATGGTGGTCGGAGGTCTGATCGCCCATCCCATCGAAGCGGGCGCCGACATGCTCCGCTTCTACCGCGAGGCGTCGGCGGCGTGCCCGGACGAGCTGACGGTGTTCGCGGCGCTGGCGCACGCGCCGGACGGCTCCGGGATGCCGATCGCCGGGATGATCGTGTGCCATACGGACCCCGAGCGTGCCGACGCCGATCTGGCGCCGTTCCTCGGCTTCGGGTCGCCGATCGTCACCGAGGTCGGGCCGATGCCGTACCCCATCATGAACACCCTGCTCGACGATGCGTACCCCGAGGGCGCCCTGAACTACTGGATGTCGAGCTTCACGACGGGGATGACCGACGGGCTGATCGACACCGTCGTCGAGCGGTTCCAGGCCGTGCCGTCGCCGATGTCGGCGATGCTCTTCGAGCACTTCCACGGCGCCGTCACCCGCGTCAGCCCGACGGCGACGGCCGTGCCCCACCGCGAGGCAGGGTGGAACCTCCTGTGCCCGAGCGAGTGGATGGACCCGGCCGACACCGAGAAGAACATCGCCTGGACGAAGGACACCTACGCGGCCCTGGCGGAGCACCTCGTCGCGCGCAAGTGGCTGAACTACCTGAACGACGACGAGGACGACGCGGTCCGGGCCGCCTATGGCCCGAACTTCGACCGGCTCGTTGCGGTCAAGCGCAAGTACGACCCGCAAAACGTCTTCCGCGGGTACCACAACATCGCCCCGTAGGGCGGGATCTCGCCCGGCGGCCGGGGGCCCCTCGACGATGCCCCCGGCCGCCGTGTCGCGTCACCGGCCGGTGCTTCGCGGGCACGGCCTGTCCGCTCGTCAGACGTCGATCTCACGGATCACATCTGCGGCGTCGACAACGCCGAACCGCGCTCGTCGATACCGGTAGACGACCGGTGCTCCGACGGGCTTGATCCGTGCACGACCGTCAACATGCAAGCCGAACGCCGCCTTGCCGACAAGGCCCCGTGCTCCCGCAGCCGCCGCGTAGAGCGCGGCCTGCCGTTCTGCTGCGCTCGTGAAGCTTTGCTTGAATGCCTCGGACTGTCCGAGAAGCTCGTACCGCCTCGCGCCCTCCTCGAAAAGCCTGCGAACGGTCTCGTAGGTCAGCATTACGCCCGGGCCGTTACGATCGGTACCGTGGGTCGTACCCGCCCTTGAGCGTCGACACGACGCCCGTCGACTCGAGGCTCAAGTCGAATGCGATCGCCCGGCGTCCCGCACAGAGAAACGACAGCCGGAGAAACCCGCCCTGGGCCGCCCACCGGCAGACCGCGCGGTAGAACGCGGCGGTTTCGGGCTGCGACAAGATCGCGGTGCCTTCCCGTCGCTTCCAGCCCGAGCCCTCGAGCTCGAACCCCATGTCGATGAACCGGTCCAACTCCGCCCCGCCGCGGATGTCCACCACGGAGACGGGCCCGTGGCGGCGGCGGAGTCGCCGCCGCTCACGCTCGATCGATCGGGCCCGGCTCGAGATCGTGCGCCGGTACTCTGTCCACGCGGACGACGCGAGGTCGATGTACGGGCTTTCGCCGAGTGGTCGCACCAGTGCGTGCCCGCCCCACATGTCGACAGCTCGGCGAAGCTGGTCCGCGGCCCCCTGATCCATGTGGGGTATGCGGAATGACCCTTCCAGCGCGACGATGCCGCGCACGAGCGCCTCATCCGCGCCGGGATCGGCGGCCAGCAGGACGTAGCGCGGAGTATGGCTGTTCGCCGCTGCGGCAAGTCCCCAGAGCCGGCCACGGGTGACCGGTGCGACCGCCCGGAGCAGCCCGTCGCGACGAAGCACCATGGCCTCGGCGCTCTTGCCGAAGCAGCGCGACCAGATCTCGATCCACCCGGGCCGCGCCCAAGGCGGCGCTCCGACCGCGTCCGCGAGCGCATCCCACTCTTCGGCGATGGCCCGGACACCGGATCTCGAGACGCGCTCCACTCCAGGTCGCGTCCGCGCCTCGGCGTCGTCATTCACCACGTGGGCGGTTGCGGAGCTTGACAAGAGCCGTGTGCGCCCCCTGGACGACACCCACCTCCTTCAGTCGCGAGCGCGTCCGCCGCGAGCCCGCCGCAAGGGACATCCCCGCCCGCCCCCGCAGGCCCCGCGGGAGTCCGAACGCCATGTAGACGTGCTGGATGTCGTTCGCGAGCTCGAGCTTGTACCGCTCTTCTCCGGGGAGAAAGTCGACGACCCCGGCACCGTCCCGGGCGGCGTCCTCGATCGCCGCGAGGGTCGTGATCAAGCCCGGGGAGAACTTCCCGAAGGCGGGGTCGAACGCAAGCCTGAACACGAACATCGTGTCGCGCACGATCAGCGCATACAGGAACGCGATCGGGCGGCCGTCGATGGTAAGCGTGGTGATCCGTGGGACGCCGGACGAGGAGAGACGGCGGAGCAGCGGTCGGTGAAACGCCTTCCCGGTCTCCGTGCCGAACCCCGACCGGTCCGGCCGACCGCGCCATCGAAGCGCATGAAGACGGAAGGCATCCTCGAGGGCATCCTCGAGCTCATGCGGCGATCGGGCGACACGCATCTCCATCCGACCCAGTTCGGCCAGTTGGCGTCGCCGCCGGTGATGGAGATTCCGGACGCGCGACGAGGTCTGGGCACGGTATGCCTGATCCCAGTCGCCCTCGAGGTGCCATCTCGCGGTCCTCTGGTGGGGCTGGAGCAGGAGCCGCTGCGATCCCGCGACACTCGCGAGATTGCTTCCCTCGGGAAGGTTGCGCAGCGCCGCGAAGTCGACCGCACCTGCGGAGGCTCGGTCCACGAGCGCGGCGAGGGTCGAGCCCGGAGCATCCGGCGCGACCAGCGCGTCCGCGAAGACCGTGCCCGCTCCGCCGATGAACCTTCCCACCGTGAAGGTCATCCACCGTTCGGACACGAATGGGAGCGCGGCGAGCAGCCTGTCGTCGGACACGGCGATCTCGATCGCCAGCGGCGCCGATTCCACATTCCGCCGGATCCACTCCGAGCACCAGCCGTGCAGAAGGAACGGCGTGGGGCGGTCGAGCGCCAAGACGAGCCGGTCCCACTCGCTTGCGAGGGCGTCGAACTCCGCCTCGAGTCGAACCGTTCGAAACTCAAGCCCCGCAGCGATCGCGTTCATGCCCCCGGGCCCCACTTCGGCCGTCGTTGAAACCGCACCGTCAATTGTATGCTTCCGACGCTGGCCATGCCGCTTCGTCGTCGCGGCTCTCCCACGGCGGTCCGGAGCCTACTAGAGCGTCCGCAGTGGTTCAAGAACCGGCGTCACACCTGCGTCCCAGGGCACGTCGGCAGCGCTGGTACCGAGTCTCGCGCGGCTGTCTGTGACGGTTGAAGCCGCGTCCGAGCATACGCGACAGAAACGTCACGATTCTGTACATCCTCGGGTCGTTGTCACGGTCGCGACCGCCCCGCTTCGTGTGGCGCTACGGCTGTCTGTATCTCGGTGCGGCAGAAGATGTCATCACCGACCCGATCGGCCCGGCCGACGCCCGCCCGGCGTGACCACGATACCGCGGTCACGCGCGGGCACCCGAGAAGCTCCCCCGAGCAGCCAGGCCGTCCGAGCCGTAGGTCGCCCTCCGTGGGGGCGCCAAAGCCGGTCGAAGGAGCGGAGGTGGTAGCATCTCGACCGCTGAGGAGCAGGTGAGGAGGATCGGGGCGCCGCGGCGGCCGCCTATGCCGACAATGCCGGAGGCTGGATGGGAAGCCTGCTCGCCTCATTTGATCCGCGAGTGGAGCGAGCTGGCGACGCGCACGGCCGCATCCCCGTTTGCAGACCCGGGATGGTTCGAGGCGCTGGCGTCGGCATTCGGTCGCGGATTCCGCATCGTCACGGCGCGGCGGAATGGCCAGCTTGTCGGTGTCCTACCGGTCGAGCGGACCTGGAGAGGTATTCGATCGCCGACGAATGATCACACACCCGAGTTCGAGATGGTAGCCGCGGATGCTGAAGCAGCCGACGCCCTTGTCTCGTTTGTCTTACGGCAAGCGTCCGACCGTGTCGCGGTCGGGTATCTCGATACGGATGGACCAGACGCGAGGCGCTGGATTCGAGCGAGCAGGGGTTACGGCTATGCCGTCGAGATCCGTGAGATCCAGCAGTCACCTTTCGTCGATATGCGCCGATACGGCAGTTGGGAGGAATACGAGCGCGCTCTCGGTAAGAACCTGCGAGTCGATCTCCGCCGGCGGTGGCGACGCCTGAAGGAATCCGGCGATGTATCAGTCGATATCGCATACGACCCCCTGCGACTCGACCACTCATTACGCGAAGGCTTCAGGCTCGAGGGCTCGGACTGGAAGGCCTCCCGCGGTACAGCGATCGCCTCCCGGCGGGCCACCGTTGCGTTCTATCGACAGATTGGCCAATGGGCGGCCGGCCGCGGGTGGCTTCGCCTCTCGTTTCTCCGCCTCGACGACATCCCGATTGCATTCCAGTTCAACATGCAGGCCAACGGGGTTCACTACCATCTCAAGGGCGGATACGACCCGAGCTATCGGCGGCTGTCGCCCGGAAAGATGCTGCACGCCGAGCTTCTCCGGCGTGCGTTCGCGTCCGGCCTCGATCGCTTCGACTTTCTTGGCGCGGTGGAACCCTACAAGCAGCAGTTTGCCGACAGCCATCGATCGATCATCGCCGTGAACGCGTTTTCCGGATCGCCGCTCGGAATCGCGAGCCGCAGCTTGACCAACTGCGAAGCGCGGATTCGAGAGCTCGCGAAAAGCAACCCGGCCGCCCGAGCACTGTACGCGCGGGTGAGCCGAACCCGGGCGCGGATTCTGGGGTGACGTCGGGACTCCGGACCGGCGCGGCGCAGCGGTGCGGCCCTACGGCATGACCGGAGAGTCACTGAGATGTCGTGGGCGTGGGCCCGCGATGCGATTGACCATGGCGTCGGCGGCCTCGAGACCCGCCGCGATCTGGTCATCGCCGGGTTGGCCCAGCACGACCCCGGTGATCGTCGTGCGCCGACCGTTGATCCAGCGAATGGCCCGGAAGGCGAAACAGCCCCCGGCCGCGTCGTCCGAGCCGGTCTTGACGCCGACAAATCCGTCGTGTCCGAGCAGTGTGTCGGTGTTGTGCACGGTGCCCGCGACCGGCAGCGTCGCGGTCGGTGTCGCGACGATGTCCGCGAACACCGGCAGGCGCATGGCCCGATCGACGATCCGCACCTGGTCGGCGGCGGTCGACACGGTTGCGTCGTCGTAGCCGCTCGGATCGGTGTAGCGGGTGTGGGTCATGCCCAGCGACCGTGCGGTGGCGTTCATCCGGGTGACGAACCGGGCCGCCGACCCGGCGTCCCATCGCGCCAGGACTTCGGCGATGTTGTTCGCCGAGGGCAGCAGCAGCGCCTGCAGCGCCTGCCGTTCGGTCAGCCGCTCCGAAGCGGCGATGGGCACGATCGATTCCTGCTGTCCGGCGCGGCGGTAGGTGTCGGCGACATCGGCGTCGGTGAGCGTGATCGTCGGGCCGTCGTGGCCGGGCGGTAGCGGGTGGTCCCGGAGTACGAGATAGGCCGTCATCACCTTCGCGACGCTCGCGATCGGAGCCGCGTGCTGGTTCGGGCCGGCGTGGATCTGCGACTGTCCGGTCAGGACGACCGCGGCTTGGCCATACGCCGGCCAGACCGTGCTGGGGAGCGTTTCGCCGAGGGCCGCACGGTGTCCGCTGGGAGGGACGTTCACCGGTGGTGGCTCGGCCCTGGAGGCCGACGACCCCGGCAGCTGGTGGCCGAGGGCGGCGGCCGCCGCAATGGCGACGAGCGGGCTGGCGACGAGGATCCTGGGAAACCGACGGGTGGCTGTTCGGGCTGGTCTCTTCTGGCTCATGCCGCCATTCAAGGCGGGGCGGTGTTGCCAGCACGTATGCGGGTTTCGATATGCCGGCGATACACCCCGGCTCGTACCATTGGAGCGTGCGGGTGTTGATCGTCGAGGACGAGCCCTACATGGCAGAAGCGATTCGCGATGGGCTACGCCTGGAAGCGATCGCGGCAGACATCGCGGGCGACGGCGGCACCGCTCTGGAACTGCTGCGCGTCAACGCCTACGACATCGCCGTCCTCGATCGAGACATCCCCGGACCGACCGGCGACGAGATCGCCAGACGCATCGTCGGCTCCGGCAGCGGCATGCCGATCCTCATGGTCACCGCCGCCGACCGTCTCGACGACAAGGCCACCGGGTTCGAGCTCGGCGCTGACGACTACCTCACGAAGCCGTTCGAGCTCCAGGAGCTCGTGCTCCGCCTGAGAGCACTCGACCGCAGGCGGACGCAAAGCAGACCACCCGTGCGGGAGATCGCAGGCCTGCGGCTGGATCCGTTCCGCCGAGAGGTCCACCGCGACGGCCGCTACGTCGCGCTGACCAGGAAGCAGTTCGCAGTGCTCGAGGTGCTGGTCGCCGCCGAAGGCGGCGTCGTCAGCGCCGAGGATCTCCTCGCGCGAGCATGGGACGCGAACGCGGACCCGTTCACAAACGCCGTGCGCATCACGGTCTCAGGACTGCGTAAACGCCTCGGCGAGCCCTGGATCATCGCCACCGTGCCGGGCGTGGGCTACCACATCGATGCTCGGCCGGACACCGTGCGTGAGGGGGAAGAGGGTGGATAGACCCCCCGGTTTGAGCGTTCGCCTCAAGCTCGCCCTCAGCTACGCCGGCTTCCTCATGCTCACCGGCGCCGTGCTGCTCGCCGCCGGGTACTTCTCCCTTTCGCGCGGTGTGCACCCGGGCGTGATCTTCATGGTGCGCAGCCACGCCGACCTCCTGCGCGATTTCGCTCCGATCGCGGCCATCGTGATGGCGTTCCTGCTGGTGTTCGGCCTGGTGGGAGGCTGGATTCTCGCCGGCCGCATGCTCGCTCCCCTGACTCGCATCACCGACGCCACACGCGTGGCTGCGAACGGGTCACTCTCCCACCGGATCCACCTGGAAGGCCGTGGGGACGAGTTCCGCGAGCTCGCCGACAGCTTCGATGCAATGCTGGCACGGCTCGAGGCACACGTCGCCGAGCAGCAGCGATTCGCAGCCAACGCGTCCCACGAGCTACGCACCCCGCTGGCGATCACGCAGACGCTTCTCGAGGCGGCCCGCAACGATCCGAACCGCGACACCGGCGAGCTCATCGACCGCCTCCACGCCGTCAACGCCCGGGCGATCGACCTCACCCAAGCGTTGCTCCTGCTCAGCCGCGCCGACCGACGGTCGTTCACCCGGGAGCACGTCGACCTGTCGCTCATCGCGGAGGAAGTCACCGAAACGCTCCTCCCCCTCGCAGAGAAGCGCAGCCTCACCATCGAGACCTCCGCCGATACGACGCCCACCATCGGCTCACACGCGCTCCTGCTGCAGCTCGGCACGAACCTCGTGCACAACGCGATCGTCCACAACCTGCCCGCACAGGGCACCGTGTGGGTCACGACCAGCGTTCAGCCCAGGAGCGCGGTGCTCACCGTCGAGAACACCGGCGAGAAGCTCACCCCGCAGGTGGTCGCCACCCTTGCCGAGCCGTTTCTTCGCGGCACCAAGCGGATGCGCACCGATCACGCCGGCGTCGGCCTCGGCCTGGCGACTGTCTCTTATACACATCTGACGCTGCCGACGACAATTAAGCCGTGGGGGGGGGGGGG
>JBKPMQ010000286.1:0-4840 GCA_046732235.1 Actinomycetota bacterium | reverse complement strand
ATCGAGCTCGTGTTCCTGCTCGCCGTGGTGTTCGACATGGTGGTCAAGCCCGGCATGTGACGGGCGGGCGCGGCTCGGGGGCCCCGTAGAATGCCGCACATGGACAGGTACGACCCGGCCGCCGTCGAGGCCCGATGGCAGGAGATCTGGAAGCGCGAGGGGGTCTTCGACGTGCCCAACCCCGCGCCCGGCGAGCCGACCGACGACCTGACGTACGTGCTCGAGATGCTCCCGTACCCGTCGGGCGAGCTGCACATGGGCCACGTCAAGAACTACACGATGGGCGACGTCGTCACGCTCTACCGGCGCCGGTGCGGCCACCGGGTCATGCACCCGATGGGCTACGACGCGTTCGGCCTGCCCGCCGAGAATGCCGCGATCCGTTCCGGCCGGCACCCGGCCGAGTCGACGCGCGAGAACATCGCCGCGATCCGCCGCCAGATGCGGCGCATGGGCTGGTCGATCGACTGGAACCGCGAGCTGTCGACGGCCGAGCCCGAGTACTACCGCTGGACGCAGTGGATCTTCCTGCGCCTGTTCGAGGCCGGGCTCGCGTTCCGCAAGAGCGCGAACGTGAACTGGTGCCCGAACGACCAGACGGTGCTCGCGAACGAGCAGGTGATCGACGGCCACTGCGAGCGGTGCGGCGCCGAGGTCGAGGCGCGAACGCTGGAGCAGTGGTTCTTCAAGATCACGGCGTACGCCGACCGGCTGCTGGACGACCTGGCGGACGTGAAGTGGCCGGAGCGGGTCGTCACGATGCAGCGCAACTGGATCGGGCGCTCCGAGGGCGCCGAGGTGTCGTTCGACCTCGACGACGGCACCGCGCTCGAGGTGTTCACGACCCGGCCGGACACGCTCTACGGCGCCACGTTCTTCGTGCTCGCGCCGGAGCATCCGCGCGCGGTCGAGCTGGCCGCGGGGACCGAGCACGAGGGCGCGGTGGCCGACTACGTCCGCCACGCGGGGGCGCGCTCGGCGGTCGAGCGGGCCGAGGCGAAGGAGAAGACCGGCGTCTTCACCGGCCGCCACGTCACGAACCCCGTGAACGGCGAGCGGATCCCGGTCTGGGTGGCCGATTACGTCCTGGCCGAGTACGGCACCGGCGCCATCATGGCCGTGCCCGCCCACGACGAGCGCGACTTCGACTTTGCCCGGGCGCACGGCCTGGAGATCCGGCCGGTTGTCGCGCCCGCCGGCGAGGAGCCGTCGACCGAGGCCGCCTACTCCGCGCACACGAACGACGAGGTGCTCGTGAACTCCGGCGAGTTCAGCGGGATGCCGGCAGCCGACGGCGGCCGCGCGATCGTCGGCCGTCTCGAGGCCGACGGCCGCGGCCAGGGGACGGTCGCGTACCGCCTGCGCGACTGGCTGCTCTCGCGCCAGCGCTACTGGGGCTGCCCGATCCCCGTCGTCCACTGCGAGACGTGCGGCATCGTGGCCGTCCCGGACGACCAGCTGCCCGTCGTGCTGCCGGACGTCCGCGACTACGCCCCGCGGGGCCGCTCGCCGCTGGCCGCCGCCGAGGACTGGGTGCGCACGGAGTGCCCGTCGTGCGGCAGGCCGGCGAAGCGCGAGACGGACACGATGGACACCTTCGTGGACTCGTCCTGGTACTTCATGCGCTACGCCGACCCGCACAACGACACGGCGCCGTTCAGCCGGGAGGCGGTCGACGCGTGGCTGCCCGTCGACCAGTACATCGGCGGCGTCGAGCACGCCATCCTGCACCTTATGTACGCGCGCTTCTTCACGAAGGCGCTCTACGACCTGGGCTACCTCGGCTTCACCGAGCCGTTCGCGAACCTCTTCACCCAGGGGATGATCTACTACCTGGGGGCGAAGATGGCCAAGTCGAAGGGCAACGTGATCTCGCCCGACGAGATGATCGAGCGCTACGGCGCGGACACCGTGCGCATGTACTCGCTCTTCCTCGGCCCGCCCGACCAGGACGCCGAGTGGTTCGACGGCGGGGTCGAGGGCAGCCACCGCTTCCTGGCCCGGCTGTGGCGGCTCGCGGTCGAGTCGGCGGCGGAGGCGCCGCCGGGGATCCCCGCGTCGGCGCCCGCGGAGGGCGCCGGCGCCGGCCTGGTGCGCAAGGCCCACTGGGCGATCGACCGGGTCACGACCGACGTCGGCGAGCGCTTCGCCTTCAACACCGCCCAGTCGGCGGTGCACGAGCTTGTGAAAGAGCTGCAGTCGGCCGGCGACGCGACGCCCGCGCAGCGCCGCTTTGCGGTTGCGACGGCGGTGTCGCTGGTGCAGCCGTACGCTCCGCACATCGCCTGTGAGCTCTGGGAGCGGCTCGGCGGCGAGCGGCTGTGGGACGCGCCGTGGCCGGTCGCCGACCCGGCGATGCTGGTCTCCGACCACGTCACGTACGCCGTGCAGGTGAACGGCAAGCTGCGCGGCCAGTTCAGCGCCCCGGTCGACCTCGACCGCGAGGGCGTCCTGGCCGAGGCGCGCGCCCTCCCGAACGTCGTCCGCCACCTCGACGGCACGACGGTCGTGAAGGAGATCGTCGTCCCGGGCAAGCTGGTGAGTCTCGTAACGCGTTGAATAAACGGGGTCAGACCCCTTTTATTCACGCCGGGTCTACACGCGCAGCGTGTCGCGGCGATACGCCCATCCGGCGCCGGCCGCCAGCACGGCCGCCCACGCCGCCATGATGATCCACCCGCGGGCCGACCACCCGCTGCCGCCGATCGAGACGTGGCTCGCCTGCACGAGCCAGTACGACGGCAGCGCCTCGGCGATGTCGTGGAACGTGCCGCTGTTCACGGGGAACCAGACGCCGCCGAGCAGCGAGAGCAGGGCCGTCGTGCCGCCCATCGCCGGGCCGATCGAGTCGGGCGTGAGCAGGTGCCCCATCATCACGCCCAGGGCGATGAACGGGATCAGCCCGACGAGGATCAGGCCGGTCATCCGCGCCCACTCGCCGGCGGCGAGCGAGACGCCGAGCGAGACGCCCGCGGCGTAGAGCACGACGATCGTGATGGCCGCCATCAGGTAGGCGACGGCCACCTTGGTGCGGAAGTAGTTGCGGGTCGAGAGCGGCGTCAGGCGCAGCTGCCGGTTCCACCCGGCCGAGCGCTCGCCGGCGATCCGGGTGCCGGTCGAGAGGACCGTGTTCATCGTCCCGAACGCGGTCAGGCCGACCATGTAGTAGAGGGCGGCGGGCAGCCCGCTGTTCGCGAAGTTGTGCTCGTTGCGGCTCGGGCCGGCGATGGTGAAGTAGAGCACCGCCGGGAACCCGACCGAGAAGATGAAGAAGCGCCGGTTCCGGAGCGTGCGCACGATCTCGTACTTGGCGAACGTGATCACGCCACCGCCACCCCGGTGAGCTGCAGGAACGCCTGCTCGAGCCCGGCGCCGGTGATCTCGATGTCGCGGACCTCGGGATAGGCGGCCAGGAGCGCACGGATCGCGCCATCGGAGTCGGCGCAATGCAGGATGATCGCCTGGCCGCGCCGCTCGGCGGCGCTGACCCCGGCAAGCGCCTCGAGCTCGGTGGTCTCGACACCGGGCAGGGTGCCCCGGATGGTGCGCACACCGACCATCGCCTTGATCTCGGTGGTCGGCCCATCCGCGACGATGCTGCCGTGCGCCATCAGCACGGCCCGGTCGGCGTTCGCGTCCGCCTCCTCGAGGTAGTGCGTGGCGAAGAGGATCGTCTTGCCCCGGGCCGCGAACCCGCGCATCGAGTCCCAGAAGGTGTGCCGGCTCTCGACGTCCATGGCCACGGTCGGCTCGTCCAGCACGAGCAGCGCCGGATTCGAGACGAGCGCGACGGCGAAGCGGGCCCGCTGGGTCTCGCCGCCCGAGAGCCGCTGGGTGCGGCGGTCGGCGATCTCGCCGATCCGGGCCAGCTCGATCACCTCGTCCACGCCCAGCGGTGCCGGATACAGCGCGGCCATCATGTCGAGCAGCTCCCGCACGGAAAGGTCGCGGATGAGCGACCCGGTCTGGAGCATCGCGCCGATCGCCCCCTGGGCGATGGCGTCGCTGGGAGGATCGCCGAAGACCGTCACCGACCCGCTGTCCGGCGGGAGCAGCCCGAGGAGCATGTCGATCGTCGTCGACTTGCCGGCGCCATTCGGACCGAGCAGCGCGACGGTCTCGCCGGCCCGGATCTCCACGTCGATGCCGCGGACGGCGTGCACCGGCCCGGTCGGCGACGCGAACGACTTCGTGAGCCCCTGGAGCCGGATCATCGTGTCGGTCGCCGTTGTGCCCACGGCAAGTACATTGCCAAACCGGGAGCCGGGACTCCGCAGGTCGTGCGCAAGTCGTGACGCTTCCGGCACGGCCCGCGTCTGGATCCGTGACACCCGCCTGCGAGATCCTGCCCGGCATGCCCGTGCTCCCGCCCCGCCAGATCGCGCTCTACGTTGTCGCCGCGGCCGTCGTCCTGCTTGTCGGGTGGAAGTACCAGGCCGGCTCGTCCGCCTCGCCCGCCTATCCGTCGGCATCCGCGCCGGCGCCATCGCCCGTCCCCGCGGCGGACACTGCGCCGGCCGTGGTCGTCGTCGACGTCTCCGGTGCCGTGCGCCGTCCGGGCGTCTTCCGGCTCCCTGCCGGCGCGCGTGTCCTCGACGCGGTGCGCAGAGCCGGGCCGCGCCGCCACGCCGACCTGGCGGCCGTGAACCTGGCGGCGCGGCTGACCGACGGCGAACAGGTGAGCGTCCCGGTGCGCGGCGCACCCCCAGGGGCCGGGGCGACGGATCCCGGCGCCGGCGCGACACCGGCGGCGCCGGTCTCGATCAACTCCGCCTCCCTCGAGCAGCTCGAGACGCTCGACGGGATCGGCCCCGCCCTCGCCCAGCGGATCATCGACTAC